>JAQZAY010000185.1 GCA_029239415.1 Pseudomonas sp.
GCCTACAGCAGCTTTGCCTCGCTGATCGCCGCGACCATCCTGCTGCAGGGCATGTTCTACGATACCTGGGGCTGGTTCGCCCTGCGCCTGATCAACGGCTGGGCCACGGTCGGGGTGTTCCTGGTGATCGAAAGCTGGCTGCTGATGGCCGGTGACGCGAAGATCCGCGGGCGCTTGCTGGCGCTGTACATGATCGCCCTGTATGGCGCAGGCGTGCTGGGCCAGGCGACGCTGGGCGTGATCACCGGCTGGGGCGAGACCGCGCCGTTCATGATGGCGGGCATGCTGGCGTCGCTGTCGGTGCTGCCGATCGTGATCCTGCCACGCGTGTCGCCGCTGCTGGAACAGGTCGAGCCGCTCAAGCCACGGCAGTTGCTGGGGGTCACGCCGACCGGCCTGGTCGGCTGCTTCGGCTCGGGCCTGGCCATCGCCGCCGTGTACACCCTGCTGCCGCTGTACCTGCAACGCATCGGCCTGAGCGTGGGCGAGGTCGGCAGCATGATGG
The DNA here is from genome assembly GCA_029239415.1 of Pseudomonas sp. The sequence goes on from JAQZAY010000185.1 coordinate 506, forward strand.
CCTGGGCGATCCTCGGGGCGATGCTGCTGCAATACCCGGTCGGACGCTGGTCGGACCGCCGCGACCGTCAGGAAGTGCTGGCCGTGCTGGTGGCGGCCTGCACGGTACTGTCTCTGGTGATCGTGATGGTGCCACTGTCCTCGACGATGCTGGCGGCCATGCTTTTCCTGTTGGGCGGCGGGATCTTCGCGGTCTACCCGGTCGCGGTGAGCCATGCTGCCGACCGCGCGCCCGCCGAGGCGCTGGTGCCGATGATCCAGGGCCTGTTGCTGATCAACTCGCTGGGCTCGGCGATCAGCCCGCTGATGATTTCGCCGGTGATGAATTCCTTCGGCGAGGCCGGGCTGTTCTGGGCGTTCGCGGTGATCAACCTGGGCATGGTGATGTTCTTCGTGTGGCGTCGTGGCCAGCGTGCTGCCCCGGCCAACCCCGCGCCGTTCGCGGCCTCGGCGACCTTCTCGCCCACCGGCGCCGAGCTGCGCCTGACCGAGGACCTGATGCACGCGGCGCAGGAACACCCGCCCATGGTGGATGCAGTCAGCGGCGAGGCCGTGCCCGAGCGCTGCGCCTGATCGGCGCCGGTTCACTCCGGCCAGTTGTCCTTCTCTTCTTGCTCGCCAGCCCGCCCGGTTTCATCGTCCGGGCTGCGTGAGGTGCTCTGGGCCGGATCCTCCACACCCGGCTTGGTCCATGCCCCCCAGTGATGGATAGAAGCCAGACCTGGCTCTGGGCTCGCGAAACAATCGTTCGATCATCCTGCAAACCCGCCTGGCACGCGCAAAATCCTTCCTATACTCCATCTGGCGTCATGCTGTGCCGACCGCCCTTTCAAGCAAAACCTCTAATAAGAATGCGAGGTGGCAGATGGTTTGGCAGCAACTGTACGATCCCTTCGGGAGCCCCTGGCTCTCCACCCTCATGGCCGCGATCCCGGTCGTCGTGATGCTAGCGGCGCTGGCCTTCTTCCACATCAAGGCGCATATCGCCGCCCTGCTCGCCCTGGCCTCGGCCTTGCTGATCTCCATCTTCGCCTTCGACATGCCGGCCGACATGGCGGGATCGGCGGCCTTGTACGGCGCGGCCAACGGGCTGCTGCCCATCGGCTGGATCGTGTTGAACATCATCTTCCTGCACCGTCTGACCACCGAGAACGGCTCGTTCAAGGTGCTCCAGGACTCCCTGGCGCGCATTACCGACGACCGCCGTCTGCAGCTGTTGCTGATCGCCTTCTGCTTCGGCGCCTTCTTCGAGGGCGCGGCGGGCTTTGGCACTCCGGTGGCGGTCACCGGGGCCATCCTCATCGGCCTGGGTTTCTCGCCTCTGGCAGCCTCGGGCCTTGCGCTGATCGCCAATACCGCGCCCGTGGCCTTCGGCGCCCTGGGCACGCCGATCATCACCCTGGCCAAGGTCACGGGCCTGGACGAGATGGAACTGTCGGCGATGGTCGGCCGGCAGTTGCCGTTCTTCTCGGTGATCGTGCCCTTCTGGCTGATCTGGGCCTTCGCCGGCTGGCGCAAGATGGTCGAGGTATGGCCGGCCATCCTGGTGGCCGGGGTCAGCTTCGCCATACCGCAGTTCCTGGTTTCCAACTTCCACGGGCCGATGCTGGTGGACGTGATCGCCGCGCTGATCTCCATGGCCTGCCTGACGGGCTTCCTGCGGGTCTGGAAACCGGCAACGGTGCATACCTCCGCCGCGCTCACCGGGCGGGTGGACGACTCCAGGGTCGATCCCGATCCTGACGAACAAGCCGGCGGCAAGCTGGCCTTCGCCCAGACCGACCGACGCACCGTGCTGCGGGCCTGGATGCCGTGGATCATCCTCACGGTCTTCGTGTTCATCTGGGGCACGGCGAGCTTCAAGAACCAGTTCGACACCCGCCAGGCCACCGACCCCGCCACCGGTGCCGCCTTGCTCGACCCGCAAGGCAAGCCGGTGCGCGAGGCCAACCCAATATTCGCGCCCACCTTGACCTTCGAGACCATTCACCAGCAGATCGAGAAAGTCCCGCCCGTGGTCGCCACGCCCAAGAAGGAAGACGCGCTGTACCGGTTCACCTGGCTGACCGCCACGGGCAGCGGCATCCTGCTGGCCGCGATCTTGGGCGGGCTCTTGATGGGCTATTCGGTGATGGGGCTGATCAGGCAGTACCTGCGCACGATCTGGGTGGTGCGCTATTCGCTGATCACCATCGTCGCGATGCTGGCACTGGGCTTTCTCACCCGCTACTCGGGGCTGGACGCGACCATGGGCCTGGCCTTCGCGGCCACGGGGATCTTCTACCCGATGTTCGGCACCTTGCTAGGCTGGCTCGGGGTGGCGTTGACCGGCTCCGACACGGCCTCCAACGTGCTGTTCGGCGGCCTGCAGCGGGTCACGGCAGAGCAGCTGGGCCTGAGCCCGGTGCTGATGGCGGCGGCCAACAGTTCCGGAGGCGTGATGGGCAAGATGGTCGATGCGCAATCGATCGTGGTAGCCTCGACTGCCACCCGCTGGTACGGGCACGAAGGGGAGATCCTACGGTATGTGTTCTTCCATTCGATCATATTGGCGATCCTGGTCGGGACCCTGGTAACCCTCCAGGCGTACGTCCCGCCGTTTACCTCGATGGTGGTGGGTGGCGGTTGAGCAGCGAAGGAGTAGACGATGGACCTGCAGTTTCTGGGCACCAGTGCCGGGGTGCCCACCAAGGCCCGCAACGTCAGCGCGACGGCGGTGATCGAGGCAACCGGCAAGAACTGGTACCTGGTCGACTGCGGCGAGGCCACCCAGCACCAGCTGTTGCGCACCTCGCTGTCGCTGCGCGACCTGCGGGCTGTGTTCATCACGCATGTGCATGGCGACCACTGCTTCGGCCTGCCGGGCTTGCTCGGCAGCACCGCCATGAGCGGGCGCACCGAGCCACTCGACCTGATCCTGCCGGCGGCGCTGCATGAGTGGGTGCGCCTGAGCCTGGCGGTCAGTGATTGTCACCTGCCCTACGAGCTGCGCCTGCATGCGGTCGAGACGCTGGGAGGCTGGAGCAGCCGCCATATCCAGGTCGACACCGTACGGCTGTCGCACCGGGTCCCCTGCCACGGCTATGTGTTCAGCGAGATCAATCCCGACCCACGCCTCGACCTCGAGCGCCTGGACGCCGAAGGCATCCCCCGTGGGCCACTCTGGGGCGAACTTGCCCGCGGGCAGACCGTGGAGCACGCTGGCCGCATGCTCCAGTCCCGCGACTACCTGCGTCCCACCCGCCCCGCCCGGCGGGTGATCGTCTGCGGCGACAACGACACCCCGCAATTGCTCGCCGAGGTGATGCCCGGCGTCGACGTGCTGGTGCACGAGGCCACCTTCACGGAACCGGTGATCGAGCGTACCCGGCAAACCTACGGCCACAGCACCGCCGCGGCGATTGCCCGGTTCGCCGCGGCGTCAGGCGTGCCGAACCTGGTGCTCACCCATTTCAGCGCCCGCTACCAGGCCAACCCCCAGCGCAGCCCCTCCATCGAAGACATCCGCGAGGAAGCCCAGGCGCACTACAGCGGCCAGCTGATCCTGGCGCGCGACCTGCAGCGCTACCACCTCGGGCGCGATGGCCGGCTCGAGCCGGTGGCCAATGATCCCAAACCCAGGGCATCGGAAGGATCGGGCGTCCAGCCATAACGGCAAGTGATCACTAGCCTGCACAAAATGTCGATTCTTCAGCGCCGAGCCTCCCCCTACACTCGCGCTCAGGCAGCAGCGTCAACGCCGTCGAGGCGCCAGGCTGCCACGCAAGGCTGTGCTCCGTCACTACAAGAATAAGGACGCTCCAGACCATGACATCGCCGTTCTCCATACCGCCCCATGCTCGCCGTATCGACCCCGCCAGACAACGCGCCGCCGCACTCAAGGCCGACGGCTCGGCCGATGACAACGACCGCGTCGAAATCGGCCCGACGCCCATGGCGTTCAGCGAATGGCAACGCCTGGGCTTGCAGCCCCCGCACCTGCCATCGATGCGCGAGTATCGGCTCAAGCGCATCCAGGACCGGTTGGTCTCCCGGGACCTGGGTGGCATCCTGCTGTTCGACCCGCTCAACATCCGCTACGCCACCGACACCACCAACATGCAACTGTGGACCACCCACAACCCGGCCCGGGCCTGCTTCATCTCGGCCAGCGGCCATGTGGTGCTGTGGGACTTCCATGGTTGCGACCACCTTTCGGCGCACCTGCCGCTGGTCAGCGAACTGCGCAGCGGCGCCTCGTTCTTCTATTTCGAGACGGGTGACCGCACACAAGAACATGCCGAGCGGTTCAGCGCCCAGGTGGACGATCTGCTGCGCACCCATGCGGGCAGCAACCGGCGGCTTGCGGTAGACCGTATCGAGGTGGCCGGCCTGCGCGCGCTCGACGCGCTTGGCGTCGAGGTTCACAGCGGCCAGGAGGTCGCCGAGTTCGCCCGGATGATCAAGGGTCCTGACGAGATCCTCGCCATGCGCTGCGCCGTGGCCTCCTGCGAGGCGGCGGTGGGCGAGATGCATGCCGCGCTGCGGGCCGGTGCCACCGAGAACGACATCTGGTCGGTGCTGCATGCGGGCAATATCCGCCGTGGTGGCGAGTGGATCGAGACGCGGATCCTCAGCTCCGGGCCGCGGACCAATCCCTGGTTCCAGGAGTCGGGACCGCGGGTGTTGAGCGACGGTGACTTGCTGTCCTTCGATACCGACCTGATCGGGGTCTATGGCATGTGCGTCGACATGTCCCGCAGCTGGATCTGCGGCGGTCTCGAACCCACGGCCGAGCAGAAACGCCTGTACCGCATCGCCCACGAGCATATCACCACGAACATCGGGCTGGTCCGCCCCGGGATGCGCTTCACCGAGCTCACCGAACGGGCCCACCGGCTGCCGCAAGGCTGCCGGGCGCAACGCTATGGCGTGTTGTTCCATGGTGTCGGGTTGTGCGATGAATATCCGAGCATCCGCTACCCCGAGGACCTGGCGTCGTACGGCTATGAAGGCGAGCTGCAGGCGGGCATGGCGCTGTGCGTCGAAGCCTATGTGGGCGAGGTCGGCGGGCGTGACGGAATCAAGCTCGAGAACCAGTTGCTGGTGACCGAGGATGGCTATGAGCTGTTGACCCACTACCCGTTCGAAGAGGCATTCCTGCGCGATTGAGCGGCCCTCTTGGGGTCATTGCGCAGGGATCGGGACTGTGGGGTCTGCCCCACAGCCGCCGAACCCTCGTCGATCGCCGCGATCCATATGGTTCCAGCCATGCATTGATCGGCGCCCCCGCATGAACAAGTACGCCCCCCGCGACTGGCTTCCCCACGAGAAACCCGCGATACCCGGCTCGCCCTCCACGCCCCTGCACCCCACGCCAAAGCGCCTGGCGTTCGGCATCGTCGGCCTGCTGGTGGCGATCACCGGGGGCCTGGGCAATGCATTGGTCATTGCCAACCTGCAGTTCCTGCAAGGGGCACTGGGCGCCACCTCGGCGGAGATGGCCTGGCTGCCGGCCGCCTATGTGATGACCAACGTCTCGATGAACCTGCTGCTGGTGAAGTTTCGCCAGGAGTTCGGCCTGCGCGCCTTTACCGAGATCTTCCTGATGCTGTACGTGGTGGTGACCTGCGCCCACCTGTTCGTCAACGACCTGAACTCGGCGGTCGGAGTGCGCGCCGCCCACGGCATGGTGGGCGCCGCGCTGAGCTCGCTGGGGTTGTACTACATGATCCAGGCGTTCCCGGCCAAGTGGCGGCTCAAGGCGATGGTGCTGGGGCTGGGCGCCTCGCAACTGGCGCTGCCGCTGGCGCGGATCTTCTCCGAAGACCTGTTGCAGATTGCAGAGTGGCGTGGCCTGTACCTGTTCGAACTGGGCCTGGCGCTGGCGGCGCTGGGCTGCGTGCTGCTGCTCAAGCTGCCCCCGGGCGATCGCTTCAAGACCTTCGAGCCGCTGGACTTCCTGACGTTCGCGATCCTCGCCAGCGGCGTCGCGCTGCTGTGCGCGGTGCTCTCGCTGGGGCGCATCGACTGGTGGCTGGAGGCGCCGTGGATAGGCGTGGCGCTGGCCGCTTCCATCGCCCTGATCATGGCAGGACTGGCCATCGAGCATAACCGCCGCAATCCGCTGCTGATGACGCGCTGGCTGGGCAGCGGGATCGCCATCCGCCTGGCGCTGTGCGTGATCCTGATCCGCATGGTCACCTCCGAGCAGTCCACCGGCGCCGTAGGTTTCCTGCAGGCCCTGAACATGGGCAGCGAACAGATGCGCAGCCTGTACCTGGTGATGCTGGTGGGCGCCGTCGCGGGGCTGGTGGTCAGTGCGCTGACCATCGACCCGCAGCACCTGATCCTGCCGCTGTTCATCGCCCTGGCGCTAATGGCCATCGGCTCGTTCATGGACAATACCTCGAGCAACCTCACCCGGCCCGCGCAGATGTACCTGAGCCAGTTCCTGCTGGCCTTCGGCGGTACGTTCTTCCTGGGGCCTACCATGGCCTTGGGGATCGGCCATGTACGCACCAACCCGCGCAACCTGGTGAGCTTCTCGGTGATGTTCGGTATCTGCAACAACCTGGGCGGCCTGGTCGGCGCCGCGTTGCTGGGCACCTACCAGACCGTGCGCGAGAAATTCCATTCCAGTCATATCGTCGAGCAACTGACCTTGCTCGACCCGTTGGTGCTGGGCCGGGTGCAAAGCGGCGGCGCGGCGTATGCGCGGATCATCGCCGACCCCTCGCTGCGCACCGATGTCGGCATCCGCGTGCTGGCCAATGCCGCCACGCGCGAAGCGAACATACTGGCCTACAACGATGTCTTCACCTTGATCGGCTGCATCGCCGTACTGACCATGGTCTGGATTGCCGT
>JAQZAY010000186.1 GCA_029239415.1 Pseudomonas sp.
GCACGCAGCGTGGCGGAAATGCGCGACATCTACCTGCACGTGGAAAAGGAAACGGACGCCGGCATCATCGTGCGCGGCGTGAAGATGGTGGCCACCAGCGCGGCCTTGTCCAACGCCACCTTCGTGGCGCAGAACAGCGCCACGCAGTACCGGGCAGGCGCCGAAGAAGACTTCGCCCTGTGCTTCATTCTGCCGATGAATGCGCCCAACCTGAAGATCATGTGCCGCCGCTCCTATGAAGCCGCGGCCTTGAGCCCGTTCGACAACCCGCTGTCCAGCCGCTTCGACGAGAACGATTCGGTGCTGATCTTCGACGGCGTGCTGGTGCCGTGGGAAAACGTCCTGATCTACCGAGACGTCGAGCGGGCACGCAGTTTCTACGCCGCGTCAGGCTTCCTGAACCGCTACCCGTTGCAATCCGGTACCCGCCTGGCCGTCAAGATGGATTTCATCTGCGGGCTGCTGGCCAAGGTCCTGGCGTCCAACGGCTCCTCGGAGTTCCGAGGCGTGCGCACGCGGCTGGCGGACATCGTGGCCCTGCGCAACATGCTGTGGACGTTGACCGAAAACCTGTGCCAATCGCCCGAGGTCCGGCAGGACGGCTCGGTCGTGCCACGGCTCGAGGCGGCCGCCACCGTGCGCTACTTCGGCACCCAGATGATGAGTCAGCTCAAGCCGGTCTTCAACACGATCCTTGGTGGCTCGCCGATCATGCAGGTGTCCAGCTGGCTGGACATGGCCGACCCCCAGACCCGTCCGCTGATCGATGACTACTACCAGGGCACGAACCAGACGGCTTCCGAGCGCATGAAGCTGATCAAGCTGCTGTGGGACGCACTGGGCAGTGAGTTCGCCGGCCGCCATGAACTCTACGAGAACAATTACGCCGGCAACAACGAGCAGGTTCGTCTGGACATGCTGCGCCATTGCGAAACCGCTGGTGTGATGGACCAGTGCACGTCCCTGGTCGACCAGTGCCTGGGTGACTACGACGAGACTGGCTGGGCAGCGCCAGGCTGGCGGTTCGAACCGCGCCACCCCGAAATCCGCTGATCGTTGATCCGTGAAAACGATGCCCTCGGGCATCGACGGCCTTTCTTTGCCTGAAAAACAGGAGATACCGATGGTCTACACCGGTGAATGGAATCGTGACGAAGTCGACTACAAGGCGCTGGCGGGGCAATGGCATGTGCTGTGCCGCAGCGAGGATGTCGGTGCGCAGCAACCGCTGGCCGCCAAGCTGCTGGGCGAAGACCTGGTGCTGTGGCGAGACGAAGCAGGCCAGGTCCATGCCTGGAAAGACTACTGCGGCCATCGCGGCGCACGCCTGTCACTGGGCTGCGTCAAGCAAGGCGAAATCGAGTGCCCCTACCATGGCTGGCGCTACAACGCCCAGGGGCAGTGCACACGGGTACCCGCCCACCCGGAGCGCAGCGGGCCGGCCTCGCACCGCCTGGTGTACCGGCATCATGCGCAGGAGCGCTACGGCTACGTGTGGGTCAGCCTGGAAGCACCTCAGCGGCCCTTGCCCGAGCTGCCGCAGTGGGAGGACGACAGTTATCGGAAGGTCTACGCCGGTCCTTACCACTACAAGGCCAACGCGCTGCGGTCGCTGGAGAACTTCATCGACGCTTCGCACTTCCCCTTCGTCCATGCTCACCTCAACGGCCTGCCGGACGCACCGGAACCGCTGAAGAAGTACAGCGTGCACGAGGACGAGCGTGGCCTGCATTCGTCGGAGATCACCGTGTTCCAGCCCTTCGGCGATCACCGTGGCATACCGGTCAACGCTCGCTACACCTACTCGGTGCTCAACCCCACCACCGCCTACTTCATGAAGAAGACCGGCGAAACCGAACGTTTCTGCACGTTCTTCAACGCCACACCGGTGGATGAGGCCGAGTGCATCATCTGGCTGATCGTGGCCATCAACTTCGGCCCCGAGCTGACCCTCGAGCAGATCCTCGCCCGTCAGAACACCGTGTTCGAACAGGACCGGCGCATCGTCGAGTCCCAGCGTCCCGCCCGCCTGCCACTGGACCCCCGTGCGGAAATGCACGTGGTCAGCGACCGCATGGGCCTTGAATACCGCCGCTGGATCCAGACCCTGGGCCAGCGTGCGATCCATCAGAAGCAGGACTCCACCATCGCAACGGTTTCCCTTTGACAAGGAGTGTCCTCATGACCCCGAACGCTTTGCACATGCTGGCCACGCGAGAATCCAATGCCCGTACGTACGCCAGGAACATTCCAAGAATCCTGAGCCACGGCCAGGGTGCCGAAGTCATCGACAGCGAAGGTCGGCATTACCTGGACTGCCTGGCCTGCGCAGGCGCGCTGCCCCTGGGCCATAACCACCCGTTCGTTCGCGACCGGGTGATCGCCTTTCTTCAATCGGGGCAGTTGCAGCAGGCGCTGGACATCGCCACCCCCGCCAAAGTCGATTTCATCGAGGAACTGTACCGCGCGCTTCCCGCCGAATTCGCCGCCAGCGCCCGCTTCCAGCTCTGCGGCCCTACGGGCGCGGATGCCGCCGAGGCGGCCCTCAAGCTGTTCAAGACCGCCACCGGACGGCGTCCGGTCATCGTGTTCCAGGGTGCCTACCATGGGATGACCCACGGGACGCTGGGCATGATGGGCAACCTGGCGCCCAAGCAGGCGATCAGTGGGTTGCCCGGCGAAGTGCAGTTTGTGCCCTATCCGTATGCCTTCCGCAGTCCGTTCGGCGCGGGCATGGACGCGGCGGACACCGATACGTTGAGCCTGGCGTGCCTGGACAACCTGCTCAGCGACCCTGAAAGCGGCGTGGGCAAGCCGGCCATGGTGTTGCTCGAAGCCATTCAGGGCGAGGGGGGCTGCATTCCCGCCAGTGCCCAGTGGCTGCGTCAGGTACGCGAAATCACCACGCGCCATCAGGTCCCGCTGGTGATCGACGAGATCCAGAGCGGGATTGGCCGCAGTGGCGACATGTTCGCCTTCGAACACGCCGGCATCACCCCGGATGCCATCCTGCTCTCCAAGGCCATCGGCGGTGGCTATCCCCTGTCGGTACTGGTCTATCTGGAGCAGTACGACCTGTGGAAACCCGGCGCGCATGCCGGCACCTTCCGGGGTAACCAGATCGCGCTGGTCAGCGGCGCCGCTACCCTGGAGTACATTCGCCAGGAGGGTCTGCTCGAGCATGTGCGTCAGGTAGGCGCTCAACTGCGCGAAGGCCTGCTTCGGCTCCAGCAGCAGCATGCCTGCATCGGCGATGTCCGGGGGCGCGGCCTGATGCTGGGCATGGAACTGGTCGACCCGGAAGGTGCGCTGGATGCCCAAGGTCATCGCCTGGCTGCCGGCGAACTGGCCACACAGGTGAAGCGGGCCTGCCTGGACGAGGGCCTGCTCATCGAGACAGGCGGGCGGCACGGTGCGGTGCTGCGGTTCCTGCCGCCGCTGGTGATCACCTGCGCACAGGTGGAGCAGATCCTGCAGCGCCTCGGCCGCGCCCTGCAGCGCACGCGGGCTCATGCGCCGCAGGTGGTCCCGACACTGGAGGCGCAGGCATGAACCGGACCTCGTCTATCGTCGACGTACTGGGCATCGGTTTCGGTCCAGCCAACCTGGCGCTGGCCATCGCGCTCGAAGAACTGGCGCCTCATCTGGACGTGGCATTTCTGGAACGCCGCCTGGGACCACTCTGGCAACCCAACATGCTACTGCCCGGCTCGGACATCCAGAACCATCCGTTGCGTGACCTGGTGACGCCGCGCAATCCACGCAGCCGCTATGGCTTCACCAACTTTCTCTTCGAGCAAGGCCGTCTCTACGAGCACCTGAACCTGCCGCTTCATTATCCGCTGCGCGAGGAGTATGCCCAGTACGTCACCTGGGTCGCCGGCTTCTTCGCCGACCGCGTGCAGTATGGCTGCGAGGCGCAGAGCGTGGCGTTGGTCGACGACGCCGGGGATGGGCGCCACTACCAGGTCACCTGCACCGACGGCCGTGTCCTGCGCGCACGTGCCCTGGTCCTTGCACCTGGACGCACGCCGCATGTACCGGCGCCGTTTGCCGGGATCAGCGACGCCCGTATTCGCCACCTGAACGACTACCTGCCGGCACTGGCCGAAAGCATCGCGGCGACGGGCGGCCAGTCCCGGGTGGCGGTGATCGGTGGCAGCCAGAGCGCTGTGGAAATCCTGCTCCATGCCAGCGACCAGTCGGGCGTCCGGGACGTGGTGGGCTTCACACGCAACTTCGGCTACCGGCAAAAAGACACCAGTCCGTTCTCCGATGAGGTCTACTTTCCCGCCTTCGTCGACACGTTCTATCGCGCGGACCCCGACCAGAAGGCGCGGTTGCGCCGCGAGCTGGTGCACACCAACTATTCGGCGGCCGATATCGACGTCCTCAACCAGTTGTACGTGCGGCGTTATGAGCAGTCCTTGCGCGGAGAAAGCCGGCTGCAGTTGCGCACGTGCGAGGAGATCCAGGCCTGTCGACCGTCGGCCGCCCAGGTGGAAATAGAAAGCCGGCACGCCCTCGAAGGCCGTCATCATCGTCAAGGGTTCGACCTGGTCATCCTGGCCACGGGTTTTCTCGACCTTGGGCAAGGCGAACGGCAGGAGCCTGTGCCACCGCTACTGGCGGCGTTGGTCGGCGAGCATGCGCGCGAGGGGCTGTCGGTCCAGCGCGACTACCGTATCGAGCTGGGGCACGCCTTGCCGATCTACCTGAATGGCCTGTGCGAGTCCACGCATGGGATGGGCGATGCCGGCTCCTTCAGTTTGCTGGCGCTGCGCGCCCAGTCCATCGTCGAGTCGCTGACCGCAGGCCTGGCAGCTTCAGAGCCCGTCGATCATGCATAGCCCCGGTTTGCGCGACCTGCTGATGGCGCCCTCCTGCTGGCAGGCCCAGCTGACCTGCCGCCAGATCCACACCGCGCCCTTGCCGCTGGAAACCGATGTCGCCGTCATCGGTGCCGGCCTTGGCGGCCTGGCCGCCGCGCAGCGGGCGCTCGAGGCCGGGCTGTCCGTCACGGTACTGGAGGCGAACCAGGTCGGCAGCGGCGGCAGCGGGCGAAATTCAGGTTTCGTGGTCCCCGTCCCTGCTCGTCACACGCCAGACTCATTGAGTCGATGCGCAGGCAGTGGCACCGGCGCATTGATGGCGGCGCTTCAAGAGGCCGTTCATGACGTGTTCGAGCAGGTGCCGAGCACGCCTCGGCGGGGTTGGCTGCAACCGTTCACGTCGGCGGCGTCCACCCAGGCACGGACGCTGGCCACCGGTTGGCGCGCCCTGGGCGTGGAGGTCGCCGTGCTCGAAGGCGAGGCCTTGGCGCACGCGATCGGCACCTCTCGCTACACGACGGCCCTGCACTTTCCAGGCGGCGGCGCCATCGACCCCATGGCCCTGCTGCAACAGCTGACCCATGGGATCTATCACCAGGGTGGCTCGATCATCGAGCACTGCCCGGTCGAACGGATCACCCCCAAGGGCCCTGGGTTCACCTTGGAGACGCCAGCAGGCTGCTTGAATGCACGTCGTGTCTTCATCGCCGGCAATGCCTACGGCACCGGCGCCAGCCGGATGACCCGTCGCACCGTAGGGCCGCTTTCGCTCACCTTGGCCACCTTCACCCTGCCACGCCCTGCCGCATCCAGCCCGCTGCCTTTTTCCGACACGCACAAGGACATGTGGTTTGCACGCTGGCTGGACGCCCGTACGGTCCTGACCGGGTGTTTCGCCCTTCCGCTGCAGCGCTCGCCGAAAGCCTGCAGCGATCTGTTGCAGGCGCGCCTGGAGGGTCTGTATGGCCACCGCCCCGCGGCACCGCGCCAACAGTGGGCCGGTTGGGTGGGGTTGACGCCTGATGGCCTGCCCAAGGTCCACGACGACAGGGGACGGATCCTCAGCTGGAGTGGCTGCAACGGCCGCGGTATCGCCCTGTCGCTGATGATGGGCCGAACCCTGATGGACCAGCTGTGCGGGCTGTCCGGGCCACGCCTTCCCCTGGCCGGGCCGGGCTGGCAACCAGGCAACGTGCTGGCCTGGCTGGCGCAGGCCGTCATCGCTCGAGACCGTTACCGACAACGCCGCGCCCTGCTGGCGTCCTGAGTCCCCTTTTCTGCCTGAGAGTCCACCATGAGCGCCTGTCCCTTTCATTATTCGCAGTACCGCGCCACCTCACCTGAACTGATCGATCGCTTCATCGACGCTTTCCCCTTGGCGATTCTCACCTCGCACGCAGAGGGACGTTTCTGTTCCAGCCACATTCCCCTGCTGCGCCAGGCGGACGGTTCGCTGTTCGGTCATGTGGACGGGGGCAACCCCCAGTTTCGTGGACAGGACGAAGTCCATTGCCAGATCATCTTCATGGGGCCGTCTGCCTACATCCCGCCTGAGGCGTATGTCTCCTCGCAGCTACCGACCTGGAATTACCTCGCCGTGCACATGCAGGCCACCGTCCGCGTGTCCGAGAACGCCCACCAGAACCTCGAGATCCTGAAACAGACAGCGCAGCGACTGGCAACCAGCGAGCGGAGCTACCACGTCGATCCTGCCGATCCCAGGGTGCTGAAGAACCTGCCCCATATCCTCGGCCTGAGCATTCACCCGCTTTGCGTGGAGGGGCGCTTCAAGCTGTCCCAGGACAAGACCGCGCCCGACGCTTTGGCTGCGCTGAACCATCTGCTGTCCCAAGGCCTCGACAGGCACCATGACTTGCTGGCCGACCTGCTGACCCCTGCCCCCTTGCATCCCATTGAGGCCTGACCATGCCCATCGTGCGTATAGAAGACCCCGTACAGCGAACGCCTGAAACACGTCAGGCGGTCATCGAGACGGTTTACCGTTGCCTGCGACACGTCTTCAAGGTGAGCGACGAGGAGCTGCAAGCGCGTTATCACACCTACGCCCCTCAGGACTTTCGCAGCCCAGGGGACTGCGAGGCCTTCATTCAGGTCGAGATCACCGTCTTCAAAGGGCGCACCCTGGAAACCAAGCGTCGGTTGTACCAGGCCCTCAGCCAGGCGTTGTCGGAGCAGCTTCACCTGCCGATGGAGGCGGTGCTGATCCTGCTCGACGAGCGTGAGGGTGAGAACTGGGGCATGCGCGGCGGCATACCCGCCTGCGAGATCGACTTCGGGTATGCCATCGACATCTAGTCTCGAGACGACCCTGGCTGGAGCGGCAAACAGAAACGGCGCCCGAAGGCGCCGTTTCTGTGCGAAGCGCTTGTTACTTGCGCTTCATCGACAAGAAGAACTCGTCGTTGGTCTTGGTCTGCTTGAGCTTGTCGACCAGGAACTCGACGGCAGCGATCTCGTCCATCGGGTGCAGCAGC
>JAQZAY010000187.1 GCA_029239415.1 Pseudomonas sp.
CCTTCGGGCAGGTGCTGCCAGAATCTGCCGGGCATGTGCTGGCGTAACGCACCAGGATTCAACCGCGCCGGGTTGAAGATATGCCGATAATAGGTGCGCCAGAGCTCTGCCCCGGGGTCGTCGGCGTGCCGCGCCCATTGCTGCCATTGCGGCGGACAGTTGCGGCGGTAGTCCAGTTTCCTGCCGTCGAAACGGATACCGTCCAGCGGCGTCGCGATCAGCCAGCGCTGGCGGCCGAGTCGATCGGCAAAATGGCCGCTGGCACTTTCGAGAATGTCGTGGGCCGGTTCGTGAAAGGCCACCAGGTCTAGTTGCAGCTGGTCGGCCAGCACCGCAGGCAATGGCACGAAGCGCGCGAAGGCATGCAGGTGATGGGCCTCGCGGCTGACCTGCTTGATCCGCCGCTGCAACTCGCTGCCCAGGCGCTCGCCGGCGAGCATGGCGGTGCGGTCGCCATGGGCGACACGCCACAACACTTCGTACAGCAAGCTCCAGCGCTGCTCTCCCCGGTAGCGTGCGGCTTGCTCGAGTTGCTCCAGCAAGACCGCGGGCACCCGTGCGCGAAACGGCCCCGGCCCCTCGGGCAGGGGCGCCGGGACTGCCAGCAGGTCGTCCATCGGCCCCTGGGCCCACGTCACCTGGGCAGGATCGATCCCATGGCCGAGCAACACACGGGCCTGGTCGCGCCAGGTCGCGAAGTGATCGTCGCAGTCGAGCGCGATCACCCCCACAACCCCATCTGCACCGGTGCCTGGGTCTCGCGCAAGCGCGAGCGCAGCAGGCTGCTGCGCATCTCCGACTCGGGCGGTCGATAGTCACTGGTGACGATGAACGGCCGGGCCTTGTCGAGCACACAGCGCAGCTGGATCAGGTCGTCATAGCGGATCCGCCGTTCGCGGCGAAGCGCTACCAGGCGTTGCACGCTGCGCAGGCCGATCCCGGGGATGCGCGCCAGCAATGCCGGCTCGGCGCGGTTCAGGTCCAGCGGAAACACCTCGCGGTTGGCCAGGGCCCAGGCAAGCTTGGGATCTATGTCCAGCGCCAGGTTGCCCGAGGAGGCCAGCAACTCACCCGCCTTGTAGCCATAGCCGCGCATGAGGAAGTCGGCCTGGTACAGCCGGTGCTCGCGCAGCAAGGGCGGTGCCGCCAGCGGCACGCTGCTGGGGCTGTCGGGGATCGGGCTGAACGCCGAATAGTAGACGCGCTTGAGGGCAAAGCCCTGGTAGAGCGACTCGGCGTTGTGAAGGATGGTGCGATCGTCCGTGGCATCGGCGCCGACGATCATCTGCGTGCTCTGCCCGGCCGGGGTGAAGCGCGGCGCGCGCGGCTCGTCGGCCACCGCCTGCTGGCCCTGGTGGATGGTGCTCATCGCCTGGCGGATGGTGCGCACCTGTTTTTCCGGCGCCAGGCGCTGTAAACCCTCTTCGGTAGGCAACTCGATGTTGACGCTCAGCCGGTCGGCCAGTCGCCCCGCCTCTGCGATCAACAGCGGATCGGCATCGGGGATGGTCTTGAGGTGAATGTAGCCGCGAAAGTTGTGCTCTTCGCGCAGCAGGCGCGCCACCTCCACCAGTTGCTCCATGGTGTAGTCGGCCGAGCGGATGATGCCCGAGCTCAGGAACAGGCCGCTGATGCAGTTGCGCCGGTAGAAATCCAGTGTCAGGCGCACCACTTCTTCGGGCGTGAACCTGGCGCGCGGCACGTTGCTGGAGCGGCGGTTGACGCAGTACTGGCAATCGTAGAGGCAGAAATTGGTCAGCAGCACCTTGAGCAGCGAGACGCAGCGCCCGTCCGGGGTATAGCTGTGGCAGATGCCCATGCCATCGGCCGCGCCGAGCCCGTCCCGCCCGCGAGAGCTGCGCTTGGGGGCGCCGCTGCTGGCGCACGAGGCATCGTACTTGGCGGCGTCGGCGAGGATGCCGAGCTTGGCGATCAATTGCATGGGCGCTGTCTCTGTACTGAGGATACATACAGTATTTGCAGAAAAGCCCGAACGCAAGCGCTGCCCATCGCCTGCATCAAAAAACAGGCTGGCCACACCGTCAGAGGCATCGGCGCATGTTTTTCCGGCCGGGAGATTCAAGTTTTTCAAAGCATGGTCGAAAGTATTAGTAATGACTAAAGTGCCACTAGTCGGATTTAATACAAAAGCATTGCCCGTGTGGTGGCACAAAGCCATATTAACCCCTCCCCCAACTCTTTTTCGAACGTCCCATCATGCTCAAGACCGTGCCCTGCCTGGCAGCATTGACGCTGCTTACTGGGTGCAATGGAATGCCGTCGAATTTTGTTTCAGACCCCGTCTACGACCAGGCCTTTGTCGTCACCTCGGGCGCACCGCTGCCGATGCTCCTGATGGCCAGTGCCGTCCAGTGGAACGAGGACTATGCCGTTACCGCCAAGCACACCCCTTTTTTGAAAGATGTGGTGCACGAAGGCGTGGGCGACGTGGCGTTCTTCAAGCACAAGGCCAGCCGGGCCCCGCTGTGGCGCCAGTCGGTCACGGGCGAAGCGGTCACCGCCGTGGGCTTCAACAGCTTGATGATGCCGGTCAAGGGCGCTGGCCATACCTTGCCGGGCCTGGTGCGACTCGAAGGAACCAAGGGCGGGGTGTTCTATTCGGTGCACGATGGCCCGACGGTGAAGGGCATGTCCGGCGGCCCGGTGTTTGCCAACGATGGCAAGGTGGTGGGCATCACCATCGCCTTCATTGCCAACAGCGACGTTGCCAAGCTGCGCCGCCCCGACCTGGCGGGCGCCCAGCGCCTGAGCGTGTTCATGCCCTACAGCGAAATCGAGCAGGAGTGGCAACGGTACCAGTACCGCCTGGCTCGCAATGCCAAGCCCATGGCGCCACCGGCGCCTGTCCGGGGCTTTATCGCAGCAGTGGCCAAGTAGCCTGTGCAGGCTCAGATCGCCGGTAGCGTCACCTGGAACCGGGTGCCCTGGTCCAGCGTCGACTCGACGGCGATCTTGCCGCCATGGCCTGTCACGATCTCGGCGGCGATGAACAGCCCGAGCCCGAGACCGCCCACGACCCCTGCCTGATTGTCCGCATAGCGTGAAAAACGCCCTTGCGGATCGAACAGCAGCGGCAAGACGCTTTCGGGTATGGGGCGACCAAAATTGCGCACGTCGAATGAGGTGATGCCATTTCCGGCCCTGAGGTTCACATGGATCGGCCGGTGCAGGTCGCCATGGCGGACCGCGTTGCCAATGAGATTGGAAAACACCTGGGCCATTCGCAGCGGGTCGAAGCGCCCTGTGATCGGCTGGGTGTCATTGAACACGATCTGCGCGTTGGGATGCCCGGCCTTGAGCTCGTCCACCACGGTCCGGCAGATGGCGTTCAGCTCGATTTCCTGGCGGTTGACCGGAATGCCGGTGCCCAGGTTGCAGCGCGCCAGGTCGAGCAGGTCGTTGACCATCTGGTTGGCGCGCCGTGCGCTGGCGCTGATCTGCGCGGCGATGTCTCGCTCGCGCTCTGCGAGCACTGGCGTTCTGCGCAGCAGTTCGGCGCCCATCATCATCGCGCCCAGCGGCGAGCGCAGGTCATGGCCAAGCACGCCAAGCACCGTCTTGCGGGTGGTCTCTACCGCGTTGCCGTAGGACTGGATCGACTCGACCAGTGCCTGGTCGATGGCTTCATTGAACCGCATCATGTCGTCGACCTGGTGCTCACCGCCCGGGCAGTCCTGGGCTCGCCATAGCCGCAGCACGCTGGAGCGCAGCGCCCGGTATTCGGCGACCATCTGGTCCATGCTGAAGCCGTCCATCAGGCGCAGTACCGCGTGGGTCTGCGCGGGTGTCTCGCCTACGCTGTGCGGACCCAGCCCATGGGACTTGTCGATCTGCTGCTCGGCTGACTGCGGCGTGCGCATGTCCAGGGCAATGGTGATGAGGATCTGTTCGGCATGGTTGCGCAGGCGCTTCTCGTCCAGTGCCGCAGGTGCACGATTGACGGACCGGGCAAACGCCTCCCACGCCTGCAGGATCGCCTCGAGGTTGTCCAGGATGAACGTTGAAAGGCGCATGGCTGACCTCTTGATGTTGCGCATGGGCACTTCAAGCCAGGGTGGGTGCTTGATCAGGTCCATGAAGCCTAGGTCATGATCGGGAAGCTGACCATAGGCCCGCCAGCCCCTTGCGATCACATTCTTGGCTGATCCTGCGGACACGACCTATTCTCAAAGGCTCATCGCAGGAAGCCGTCTCCTGGCGCTGCAGTCCGACGACCCAAGGAGCCTGTGAACATCACACTTGCACAGAGGAGCAGCGAGCATGGGGTACGTGACGACCGACGACGGTGTCGACATCTTCTACAAGGACTGGGGCCCGCGCGACGCCCAGGTCCTTTTCTTCCATCACGGCTGGCCCTTGAGCGCCGATGACTGGGATGCCCAGCTGCTGTTCTTCCTGCAGCAGGGTTTTCGCGTCATTGCCCATGACCGGCGGGGCCACGGGCGTTCGAGCCAGGTCTGGGACGGCCACGACATGGACCATTACGCCGACGATGTGGCCGCCGTGGTCAGGCGCGCCGAGGTGAGCAAGGCGGTGCATATCGGCCACTCCACCGGAGGCGGCGAAGTGGTTCGCTACATTGCCCGGCATGGCGAGGAGCGTGTTTCCAAGGCCGTGCTGATCGCCGCCGTGCCGCCATTGATGGTCCAGACCGAAGACAATCCCGGCGGCCTGCCCAAGTCGGTGTTCGACGACTTCCAGGCCCAGGTGGCGGGCAATCGGGCGCAGTTCTACCAGGACGTGCCGGCCGGACCGTTCTATGGCTACAACCGTCCCGGGGCCGAGGCGCGTGAAGGCGTGATCCGCAACTGGTGGCGCCAAGGCATGATGGGCAGCGCCAAGGCTCATCATGACGGGATCGTCGCCTTCTCGCAGACCGACTTCACCGATGACCTGCGGGGCATCTCCATTCCCGTACTGGTAATGCATGGCGACGATGACCAGATCGTGCCCTACGCGGACTCAGGCCCGCTGTCGGCGCAGTTGCTGCGCAACGGTACGTTGAAGACCTATCCAGGATTCCCGCACGGCATGCCGACGACCCATGCCGAGGTCATCAATGCGGATCTGCTGGCGTTTATCCACAGCTGATGCCCTGCCACTGTGTGTGTGTGTGTGCGCTTGCACACACAGTGATCTGGTCCGCAGGATGCGCAACCCAACCTAAAAGTCACGGCAAAAAAGCTTACAATCGCGCGACATCTCCACCATTCATGCAGGCCCCCGGTTATGCCGCTCGACCCACCCACGATGTTGATGCTCACGATCGCCCTCGCCGCCGCCGCGGCGCTGTACCTGGCGATCGAGTGGGGCGTCGTCCGCGAGCCTTCGTTGCTCTTCTGGAGCGCAGGCTTCGCGACCATCAGCGTGGGCTGCACCCTGGCGCTGCTGCGTGGCAACGGCCTGCTGCTGATCGGCATCTGGTTCGCCAACGGCCTGCTGGTCACGGCGCATTGGCTGTTCCTGCTGGGCGTGGCGCGTTTCACCCAGACGCGCCTGTCCCGGGCCTGGTACCTGGTCTTCGTCATCTGGATTGCCATGTTGTGGCTGCCCGAGGACCCACGCTGGTCGAAGGTCATGCTGGTCGTCAACTCGCTGCTGGTGGCCGTGCAGATGCTGAGGGCCAGCCTGCTGTTGCGCCCGCACGGCAGGTCGCTGAGCATCGGGGCGGTGCAGCTGCGCTACGTGCTGCTGGTGCATGGGCTGTTCTACGTGGTCAAGGCGGCGACGGCCGTGGTGCCAGGCACCGTGATCGACCTTGCGGCCTTTCGCGGCGAGATCATCCAGATCTCGTTGGTCGAGGGCGTGATGGCGGTCATGCTGATCGCGCTGTCGATGACCGGTACCGAGCGCTATCGCCGCGAGCGGCGCATGGCCCGGCTGGCGGCCCGCGACCCACTGACCGCCCTGTACAACCGGCGCGCGCTCGAGATGCGCGCGCCGCGCTTGCTTGAAGAGGTTTCGGCGCAGCGTCCGGGGGCACTGCTATTGATCGATATCGACAACTTCAAGCTGGTCAACGACCTGTACGGGCATACCGCGGGCGACCGCTTGCTGATCGCCCTCAGCGAGATGATCCGCTCGATATTGCCCGAGGGCTCGCTTGCCGCGCGCCTGGGCGGTGACGAGTTCATCCTCTTGCTGCGCGATGCCTCCAGCGAGCAGGTCGCCGCGCTGGGCAATGCGCTGCGTCATCAGTTCCAGGAGACCGCCTCGCTCACGTTCGCCACCCCCGCCGCAGTGACCCTGAGCATTGGCGCGAGCCTGTTCGACCAGCCGCCGGCGAGCCTGGCGGCACTGATCGAGCAAGGGGATGCGGCGCTGTATGAGTCCAAGCGTGGCGGGCGGGACCGCATCCGCCTGGTCGACCGGACGCTGGCCTGAGCAGACCGTGCAGGTCGCGACGAGCGCAGCGGCTCCTGGACAAACGCTGCGCAAACGCGTCAATTGTGACATCCGTGATGCAACGCATTATGCTCATCAGGTATCTCCCGATGCCTCGATATGTAAGAGCCGAATATGAAGATCGATGATATGGACGCGTTCGTCGCGGTCATTCGCTGCCAGTCGACCAATCTTGCCGCCGACGCCCTGCAACTGACCCAGCCGGCGATCACGCGGCGCTTGCAGAACTTCGAGCAAGACCTGGGCGCTACCCTGCTGGACCGCAACACCAAGCCGCTCAAGCCGACGCCCATGGGCCTGCGGGTCTACGACCAGTGCAAGGCGATCCTGCGCGAGATCGATGCCCTGCGCGAACTGGTGGCCAACGACGGCGCGCCTTCGGGCACCCTGCGCCTGGGCGTGCCGCAGACGCTGGGCGATGTGGTGCTGCTCGACGCCCTGGCGCAGATCCGCAGCGCCTACCCCGAGCTGCGCACCCAGGTGGTCAGCGGCTGGGGCAGCAGCCTGATCGCGAAGATGGAAAACGGCGAGCTCGACGCCGCCGCCGCGCTGTTCCCGCCTGGCAAGATCTTTCCCGAGGGCGTTGCCAGCCGCTCCATCGGCCGCATGCCGCTGCGCGTGGTCGCCGCCCGCGGCACCGCCAGCAAGCGCAGCTACAAGCTCAAGGAGTGCTACACCCGCGGCTGGGTCCTGAACCCCGATGGCTGCGGATTCCGCGCGGGCTTGCAACGGGCATTGAGCGAGCAAGGGTTGTCGCTGTCGATCAACCTGGAAACCTTCGGTACC
>JAQZAY010000188.1 GCA_029239415.1 Pseudomonas sp.
AAGTACAACAAGCGCCATCTGTACCCGATCGTCGACGACAAGATCATCACCAAGGAGCGCGCGCTCGCGGCTGGCATCCATGTGCCGGAGATGTACGGAGTGATCTCCACCGAGAAAGAAATCGACAGGCTCGACGAGATCATCGGCGGGCGCAGCGACTTCGTCATCAAGCCGGCGCAGGGCGCTGGCGGCGACGGCATCCTGGTGATCGCCGACCGCTTCGAGAGCCGCTACCGCACGGTCTCGGGCAAGATCATCAGCCACGAGGAAATCGAGCACCAGGTGTCGAGCATCCTCACCGGGCTGTATTCGCTTGGCGGGCATCGCGACCGCGCGCTGATCGAGTACCGGGTCACCCCGGACCAGATCTTCAAGAGCATCAGCTACGAAGGCGTGCCCGACATCCGTATCATCGTGCTGATGGGCTACCCGGTGATGGCCATGCTGCGCCTGCCGACGCGCCAGTCCGGCGGCAAGGCCAACCTGCACCAGGGCGCCATCGGCGTGGGCGTGGACCTGGCCACCGGCGTCACCCTGCGCGGCACCTGGCTGAACAACATCATCAGCAAGCACCCGGACACCACCAACGCGGTGGACGGTGTGCAGCTGCCGAACTGGGATGGCTTCATGAAGCTGGCCGCAGGCTGCTACGAGCTCTGCGGGCTGGGCTACATCGGCGTCGACATGGTGCTGGACCAGGACAAGGGCCCGTTGATCCTCGAGCTCAACGCCCGCCCCGGCCTGAACATCCAGATCGCCAACGACTGCGGCCTGACCCAGCGCACCCACGCCATCGAGGCGCATATCGAGGCGCTGGCCAAGGACGGCGTGACAGAAGATGCCGAGCAGCGTGTACGGGTCGCCCAAGGCCTGTTCGGTCACGTGCCCGGCCTCTGAGCCAACCATGAACCCGCGCACGCCTTGCGGCTGCGCGGGCCATGGGCTGAATGTCGCGCATTTCAGACAGACCCTAGGAGCGCAGCCCGCGGCAGACTACAATCGCCTCCTCTCCCATTGCCGTCCATTCGCATGCCGACCTGTACGCTCCATCCCCTGCCCTATCAGCCCGACCCTGCTGTTTATTTTGCCCGCCTGCGCCACGCACCTGGCGCCGTACTGCTCGACAGTGCCCGCCCGGGCGCCGAGCGCGGCCGCTTCGACCTGCTCAGCGCATGGCCGCTGCAGCACCTGCAGGCCGCCGCAGACGAAAGCGGACTGGCTTACCTGCAGCGCCTGCGCGAGGGTCTGGCGCAACTGGGTGAGGCGCAGATACCTGATGGTGTCGAACTGCCATTTGCTGGCGGGCTGATCGGCTACCTGAGCTACGACTTTGGCCGGCGCCTGGAACAGCTGCCGAGCCTTGCCACCGATGACCTGGGGCTGGCGGATGCGCAATTGGGGCTGTACGCGTGGGCACTGGCCAGCGATCACCTGATGCGAACCACGCAACTGGTATTCCATCCAGGCCTCGATGAGACCGAGCGGCAACGCCTGGTCACGCTGTTCGAAGCACCGCCAGCAGCGCAGGCCACGCACTTCAAGCTGCTTTCCCCCATGCGCGGTGACCTGGAGGCGTGTGAGTACCAGCACGCCTTCGATCGGGTCCAGCAGTACATCCAGGCGGGCGACTGCTACCAGATCAACCTGACCCAGCGTTTTCGCGCGCCTTGCCAGGGCGATCCGTGGCATGCCTACCAGGCCCTGCGCCGGGCCTGCCCGACTCCGTTTTCAGGGTTCCAGCTGCTGGCCGACGGCAGTGCCTTGCTGAGCTTCTCGCCGGAGCGCTTCATCCGCGTCAGCCAGCGCCAAGTGGAAACGCGGCCGATCAAGGGCACCCGCCCGCGCGCGCCCGACCCCGCCGAGGATGCCCGCAACGCCGCCGAGCTGCTGGAGAGCCGCAAGGATCGCTCGGAGAACCTGATGATCGTCGACTTGCTGCGCAACGACCTGGGCCGCACCTGCGAGATCGGCTCGGTGAAGGTCCCAGAACTGTTCAGCCTGGAGAGCTACCCCAACGTGCACCATCTGGTCAGCAGCGTCACCGGCCGCCTGCCTCCCGGCAAGGACGCCCTGGACCTGATCGGCGGCAGCTTCCCGGGCGGCTCGATCACCGGCGCGCCGAAGATCCGCGCCATGCAGATCATCGACGAACTGGAGCCGACCCGCCGCGCACTGTATTGCGGCTCGCTGCTGTACATGGACGTGCGCGGCGAAATGGACAGCTCCATCGCCATCCGCAGCCTGCTGGTCAAGGATGGCCAGGTGAGCTGCTGGGGCGGCGGCGCGGTGGTGGCCGATTCGCAGTGGCAGGCCGAGTACGAAGAATCGATCGCCAAGGTCCGCGTGCTGATGGAGACGCTGCAGGGTTTGTAGTGAGGCAGGTGCGCGCGATTATTTGGTAACATCTGCCCATTACGAGCGCACAGCGCCACATAAATGTACGGAAGCCGCCTGATGAGCCAACCCTTCGATGTCGCCGCCCTGGCCGCGACCTATGCCAGCAAGTCCCCGCAAGACATCCTCAAGCTCGCCTTCGAGCACTTTGGAGACGATTTGTGGATCTCCTTCAGCGGCGCCGAGGATGTGGTGCTGGTGGACATGGCCTGGAAGCTGAACAAGCAGGTCAAGGTGTTCAGCCTCGACACCGGCCGCCTGCACCCGGAAACCTACCGTTTCATCGATCAGGTTCGCGAGCAGTACAGCCTGCCGATCGAGATCCTCAGCCCGGACCGCAGCAAGCTGGACCCCTTCGTCAAGGAAAAAGGCCTGTTCAGCTTCTACAAGGACGGGCATGGCGAGTGCTGCGGCATCCGCAAGATCGAGCCATTGCGGCGCAAGCTGAGCACCGTCAGCGCCTGGGCCACCGGCCAGCGCCGCGACCAGAGCCCAGGCACCCGCAGCCAGGTGCCGGTGATCGAGATCGACGGTGCCTTCTCCACCCCCGAGCGCCCGCTGTACAAGTTCAACCCCCTGGCCCAGATGACCAGTGCTGAAGTCTGGGGCTACATCCGCATGCTCGAGCTACCGTACAACAGCTTGCACGAGCGCGGCTTCATCAGCATCGGCTGCGAGCCGTGCACCCGCCCGGTCCTGCCCAACCAGCACGAGCGCGAAGGCCGCTGGTGGTGGGAAGAGTCGACCCAGAAGGAATGCGGGTTGCATGCCGGGAATTTGATTGCCAAGGCTTGAAGGGGTGCACTTGACTCTTGCAGCGCCGCGCGCGCGGCGCTCGATCTCAAGGGCGCCATAGCTCTTCAGACACACCCATCAGTGCACCGGCAACTCGACCCCGGCGAACAGCTCTTCGAGCTCTTGCTTGTTGTGGCAGGCAATGGCCTTGGCCATCACGTCGCGGGTCAGGTGCGGGGCGAACTTCTCGATGAAGTCGCACATGAAGCCACGCAGGAACGTTCCGCGGCGGAAGCCGATCTTGGTGATGCTTGGCTCGAACAGCTCGCTGGCATCCAGGGCCACCAGGTCGCTGTCGAGCTTGGCGTCGACTGCCATGCCGGCGACGATGCCCACGCCCAGCCCAAGGCGCACATAGGTCTTGATGACGTCGGCGTCGGCGGCGGTGAAGACCACTTTCGGCGTCAGGCCGCGATGGTTGAACGCCTCGTCCAGCTTGGAGCGCCCGGTGAAGCCGAACACGTAGGTGACGATGGGGTATTCGGCCACGGCCTCGAGGGTCAGCTTGGGCAACTTGGCCAGGGGGTGGTTCTGGGGCACCACGACGCAGCGGTTCCACTTGTAGCACGGCATCATGATCAGGTCGCCGAACAGTTCCAGCGCCTCGGTGGCGATGGCGAAATCGACGGTCCCGTCGGCCGCCATCTCGGCGATCTGCATGGGCGAACCCTGGTGCATGTGCAAGGCGACCTCGGGATACTGCTTGATGAAGCCACTGATCACCGGCGGCAGCGCGTAACGCGCCTGGGTATGCGTGGTGGCGATCGACAGGGTGCCCTTTTTCTCGTTGGAGAACTCCTGGGCGATCTGCTTGATGCTCTCGACCTTGCGCAGGATTTCGCCGGCAGTGGTGATGATGCGCTCGCCGGCGGGGGTGACGCGGGTCAGGTGCTTGCCGCTGCGGGCGAAGACTTCGACGCCCAGTTCGTCCTCAAGCAGGCGGATCTGCTTGCTGATCCCCGGCTGGGAGGTGTAGAGGCTCTGCGCGGTGGCAGACACGTTGAGGTCATGGTGCGCTACCTCCCAGATGTAGCGCAGTTGTTGAAGCTTCATAGGTATCCCTCAAATCAGCTGGGTGTCACCGGCGGCAGCGACGATTTATAACTATATTAGTGGTTTGAAGAATAAATCTAGAACAATTTTATCAAACGGCCGTTGGAAGTGGCACACCGCCACCCCTACTCTTTCCTTCGCCCCAGATGCTGCGCCAGAGGCACCATATAGACAGGTACCGGCGACAGTTGCAGCAAGCGCACCGCCGTGCGCCCCAGGGGAACCTCGGCGCCGGCGCCCTGGCAATGGCTGCCGAAGATCAGCAGGTCGGCATCCAGGCGCTGCGCCTGCTCGAGAATCACCGTCGCTGGATCGCCCTGACGCACGCGTACCGCCTTGATCAAGGCAAGGTCGGCTTCTTCGCCGAGTTCGTCGCGAAAGTTGGCCAGTACCCGCTGCTCGATATTGGCCATGACCGTGTTGACCCCCTGGCTGTGCAACTGGTCCAGGGTGCGCTCGTCCAGGTAGCTTTGCAGGAGGGATTCGGCGAACTGCCCCATGGGCTCGACCGCGTGGATCACGTACAGCTCTGCTTCAAAGGTTCTCGCCATGACCAGCGCGTGCTGCATCACGAATGGCGCATACACACCGAGGTCGGTGGCGTACAACATGGTTCGGATCATTCGCCCTCCTCGACTGCCACTGCGGCAGAGCAAGATTGAGCTTAGCAGCGCCATCGACGCTCGACCTGCCGTCTGGCGTGCAGGTGCAGGTGCAAAAACCCGGGCCCCGGCGGGCTCGCCCATTGTCGTGCCCCCGTGAACGCGCTAAGGTTCGGCTCCCCGCTGCGTACATTCTTGCTGCTGGGCCGCACGGGGAACGCTGGCGGCCGGCACCCGTGACCTGACGAGTAAACGATGGCTGATTTACCGATCGACGACCTGAACGTTGCTTCCAACGAGACCCTGATCACCCCCGATCAGCTCAAGAAGGAGATCCCTCTCAGCGCCAAAGCCCTGCAGACCGTGACTGCCGGCCGCCAAGTGGTGCGCGATATCCTCGACGGCAAGGATCATCGCCTGTTCGTGGTGATCGGCCCTTGCTCGATCCATGACATCAAGGCCGCCCACGAATACGCCGAGCGCCTCAAGGTGCTTGCCGCCGAAGTGTCCGACACCCTGTACCTGGTCATGCGCGTCTATTTCGAGAAGCCGCGCACCACCGTTGGCTGGAAGGGGCTGATCAACGACCCGTACCTGGACGACTCGTTCAAGATCCAGGATGGCTTGCACATCGGTCGCCAACTGCTGCTGGACCTGGCCGAGAAAGGCCTGCCGACCGCGACCGAGGCACTCGATCCGATTTCCCCCCAGTACCTGCAGGACCTGATCAGCTGGTCGGCCATCGGCGCACGCACTACCGAATCCCAGACCCACCGCGAGATGGCCTCGGGCCTGTCCTCGGCGGTCGGTTTCAAGAACGGCACCGACGGCGGCCTGACCGTGGCGATCAACGCCTTGCAGTCGGTGTCCAACCCGCACCGCTTCCTGGGCATCAACCAGGAAGGTGGCGTGTCCATCGTCACCACCAAGGGGAACGCCTACGGCCATGTGGTTCTGCGCGGCGGAAACGGCAAGCCGAACTATGACTCGGTCAGCGTCGCCCTGTGCGAGCAGGCCCTGAACAAGGCGAACATCAAGCCGAACATCATGGTCGATTGCAGCCACGCCAACTCCAACAAGGACCCGGCCCTGCAACCGCTGGTGATGGAGAACGTGGCCAACCAGATCCTGGAGGGCAACCAGTCGATCATCGGCCTGATGGTCGAGAGCCACCTGAACTGGGGCTGCCAGGCGATCCCGAAGAACCTCGAAGAACTGCAGTACGGTGTCTCGGTCACCGACGCCTGCATCGACTGGAGCGCTACCGAGAACACCCTGCGCAGCATGCACGCCAAGCTCAAGGACGTACTGCCCAAGCGTCAGCGCGGCTGACAGCGACATGCAAGAACGCCGGGCACCCGGCGTTCTTGTTGGATACCCGATCAGGCCTTGCTGGAATGGCGTTGCTGGCGTTCCATGTAGCGTTCGACATAGGAACAGGAAGGGATGACGGTGTAGCCCATCTGTTCGGCGTACTCCAGGGCCTTCTTGGTCAGCGCAGCGGCGATGCCGCGCCCGCGCAGCGCATTGGGCACGAAGGTACGATAGATATCCAGCGTCTGCTTGCCCAGGTCCATGTAGGTCAGGTAGGCACGATGACCGTCCACATGGGTCTCGAACTGATGACCGGCCTGGTCATGGTGGATGGTCAACGCTTCGCTCATCACTACTCCTCGCAGGTCTGGTCTGCAGACCTTTACCTTACCGATGTTGATCCGGCGCAGGAACGCTCACGTCACCTGATGCCCTTTGGACACTGCCATGCACCCTTCGTTCTGCAATAGGCGGTGTCTTCGAATAGTAGGCGCCCCAAGCGGGAATGCTCAAGGTGCAAACCTGCAAAAATACGATAACGGCAAACCGCCCTCGCGGATCACTAGACTATCTTCAATTGCCGGATGTTGTTGCACT
This sequence comes from Pseudomonas sp., assembly GCA_029239415.1. The sequence goes on from JAQZAY010000188.1 coordinate 6,756, forward strand.
AAGACGTCGACCGACACTTGAAGTCACCTTTAGTTCATCGAAAAGTGCACTTGCAACAAACGCTTGCACCTGCTGTGCCGGGTACATCACGTTTTTACTACAAACCCCGTCGCGCGCGCCTTCCAGCGTGTTTTTTTTTGCAGTTCTTGCGCTCTGTCAGTTTACTTACTACAAGTAATGGGTACTATGTACGCCGGCCAGTTTCTCTTTCCGAGAGATGGCTATTTAATAGATTAGAAAGTCCTTGAAGGGGAACACGATGAACAACGTTCTGAAATTCTCTGCTCTGGCTCTGGCCGCAGTTCTGGCTACCGGTTGCAGCAGCGTATCCAAAGAAACCGAAGCTCGTCTGACTGCTACCGAAGACGCAGCAGCTCGCGCCCAGGCTCGTGCCGATGAAGCCTATCGCAAGGCTGACGACGCTCTGGCTGCCGCTCAGAA
>JAQZAY010000189.1 GCA_029239415.1 Pseudomonas sp.
CACCGTGAGACTGTTTCCCATGAGCGAGTTCAATCCGGCGTCGCACGCCGCTTCACCGGGCCAGGCGATCAGCCTGACCATCAATGGCCAGGCCCACCACCTGCAGGTGCAACCCTGGATCACGCTACTGGACCTGCTGCGCGACCAGCTGGACCTGGTCGGCAGCAAGAAAGGCTGTGACCACGGCCAGTGCGGCGCATGCACGGTGTTGCGCAACGGCAAACGAGTCAACGCCTGCCTGACCCTGGCGGTGATGTGTGACGGCGACCAGCTGACCACCATCGAAGGGCTGGCCGACGGCGACCAGTTGCATCCGCTGCAAGAAGCGTTCATCCGCCACGACGCCTTCCAGTGCGGCTACTGCACGCCTGGGCAGATCTGCTCGGCCCTGGGCCTGGCCCACGAAGGCAAGGTCCGCACGCGCGCCGAGATCCAGGAGCACATGAGCGGCAACCTGTGCCGCTGCGGCGCCTACAGCAACATCATCGATGCCGTCGCCGAGGCCTTGCCGCTGATCCACGGAGGGCGCGCCTCATGATCCCGTTCGCTTACGAGAAACCCACCAGCATCGAGCACGCGGTCCGCTTGGCGGACGCCAACAGCCGCTACATCGCCGGTGGCACCAACCTGGTCGACCTGATGAAGGAAAACGTCGAGCGCCCCGAGCGACTGGTCGACATCAACGGCCTGGACGCGCTGCGCGGCGTACGTGAGACCGCCGCAGGCGGCGTTTGGGTCGGCGCGCTGGAAAGCAACGCCGACCTGGCCTGGCACCCCCTGATCGAGCAACGCTACCCGCTGCTGTCCCAGGCGATCCTGGCGGGTGCCTCACCCCAGCTGCGCAACATGGCCAGCACCGGCGGCAACCTGCTGCAGCGCACCCGTTGCTACTACTTCTACGACACCGCCGTGCCGTGCAACAAGCGCGAGCCCGGCACCGGTTGCCCGGCCCGCGACGGTCTGAATCGTGCCCATGCCATCCTCGGCGCCAGCGAAGCCTGCGTGGCCGTGCACCCGTCCGACATGTGTGTGGCCCTGGCAGCCTTGGAGGCCGTCGTCCATGTCCAGGGTCCCGAAGGCGAGCGGCAGATCGCCTTCGCCGACTTCCATCGCCTGCCTGGCGATACGCCGCAGTACGACAATCACCTGAAGACAGGTGAGCTGATCACCGGCATCGAGCTGCCGCCGGTGGCCTTCGGCGGGCACGTCAGCTACGTCAAGGTACGCGACCGCGCGTCCTACGCGTTCGCATTGATCGCCGTGGCCGCTGCCGTGCAAGTAAAGGATGGCATGCTCGAGGACGTCCGCGTGGCCCTGGGCGGCGTGGCCCACAAGCCCTGGCGCCAAGCGGCGGCGGAAAGCGCCGTGTGCGGTCAGCCTGCTACTGCGCAGACCTACGCGGCCCTGGCCGATCAGGTGCTGGCCGGTGCCCAGCCGCTGTCGCAGAACGCCTTCAAGACCGGACTGGCTCGCCGCGCCATCGTCCGCGCACTGACCACCGCTGCCCAGGGGAGCGCCCAATGAAACCTGTCGAACTGGCCTGCGGCCGCCCGATGGACCGTGTCGATGGTCCTGCGAAAGTCACCGGCACGGCCCGGTATGCCGCCGAATTCCCACAGCAGGGGCTGCTCTATGGCAGCGTCGTCTCCAGCCATGTGGCCCGGGGCCGCGTCAAACACATCGACTGCGAAGCCGCCTTGAAGGTACCGGGCGTGATCGACGTGCTGCACCACCGTAACCGGCCCCGTCTGGCCGGCGAGGACGAGCAGTACAGCGATGACGACGCCGCCGACGGCTCGCCGTTCCGTCCGCTGTACAACAGCCGTGTGCTCTACAGTGGCCAACCGCTGGCGCTGGTGGTCGCCGAGAGCCTGGAGCTGGCGCGGTACGCCGGTTCGCTGATCCGTCTCGAGATCGACGCCGAGGCGCACGAGACGGACCTGCTCTCGGCGCTGGAACGCGCCCATGACGCGCCGGCCGAGCTGCCCAAGGCCCGCGGTCATTTCGAGCAGGCCTACGCCAGTGCACCGTTCAAAGTGGATGTCACCTATACCACCCCCATCGAACACCACAACCCGATGGAGCCTCATGCCTCCACGGTGATCTACAAACCTGACGGCAGCCTGGAGGTGCACGACAAGACCCAGGGCACGCAGAACTGCCGCACTTACCTGCATACGGTGTTCGGCATTCCCGAGGATAAGCTGCGGGTACTGGCCGCCTACGTGGGCGGTGCTTTCGGCTCCGGGTTGCGACCACAGTACCAGCTGCCCCTGGCTGTGATGGCGGCGTTGCAGCTCAAGCGCTCGGTACGCGTCGTGTTGACGCGTCAGCAGATGTTCACCTTCGGTTACCGTCCCCGCACACAGCAGCGTCTGCGTTTGGCGGCCGATGCCCAGGGCCACCTGCAGGCCATCTCCCACGACGCCGTCGGGCAGACCTCGCGCTTCGAAGACTTCTCCGAGCACGTCGTGGAGTGGAGCGGCATGCTCTACCGTTGCGACAACGTGCGTTTCGGCTACAAGCTGGCACCCCTGGACGTCTACACCCCGCTGGACATGCGCGCACCGGGCGCCGCCCTGGGGCTGATCGGCCTGGAGTGCGCCATGGACGAGCTGGCCACTGCGGTCGGCATGGACCCGGTCGCGCTGCGGACCATCAACTTCACCGACACCAACGCCAACGAGGGCAAGCCATACACCAGCAAGGCCTTGCTGGACTGCTATCGCCAGGGGGCCGAGGCCTTTGGCTGGGACCAGCGTGATCCACGTCCGGCCAGCCGCGTCGAGAACGGCCAGCGCATCGGCTGGGGCATGGCTGGCGGCGTGTGGGAAGCCATGCAGATGAAAGCCAGCGCCAAGGCGTGCCTGGACCTGGACGGCCACCTGACGGTCAGCAGCGCCACCACCGACATCGGCACCGGCACCTACACCGTGATGACCCAGATCGCTGCCGACGCCATGGGCCTGGCGCCGGAGCAGGTCACCTTCAAGCTGGGCGATTCCTCATTGCCGACCGCGCCCCTGCAGGGCGGGTCGTTCACCGTCTCGTCGGTCGGTTCGGCGGTGCGCCAGGTGTGCGAAGTGCTGCGCGCCAAGCTCATCCAGGCGGTGCGCGACCAGCATCCGGAACTGGACGGATTCGGTGTCGAGGCGTTCGTCATCGACGGCCCGCAGGTGTGCGTGGGCGAGCATCGCTTCGCCTTGACCGAAGTCCTTCGCCAGATGCCGGAAGACGCCCGCGAGGCACTGATCGACAGCGAGCCTAGTGCACGCCGCGAAGGCTTCTCCACGGCGAGCCATTCGGCAGTCTTCGTCGAAGTGCAGATCGATGAAGACCTCGGCACGATCCGCGTCACACGGGTGGTCAGCGCCATCGCCGCCGGACGGGTGATCAACCCCAAGACCGCGCGCAGCCAGATCCTGGGCGGCGTGGTATGGGGCCTGGGCATGGCCTTGCAGGAAGAGACGCACACCGACCACGCGCTGGGCCGGTACATGAACCACAACCTGGCCGAGTACCATATCCCGGTGAATGCCGACATTGGCGAGATCGAGGTGATCTTCGTCGATGAACCGGACGAGATCGTCAACGCGCTGGGGTCCAAGGGGGTTGGTGAAATCGGCATCGTTGGTGTCGCTGCTGCAGTGGCCAACGCCATCTGTCATGCAACCGGCAAGCGGTTGCGCGACTTCCCGCTGACCCTGGACAAGGTGCTGGAAGGGTAGTCGCGAACCCGCGGGGCGCTCGGCAGGTCATCGCCGCTGCGCCCGCTCTTCAGAACTGGTAGGCCACCCCTGCGCTGGCATACCACGAACGCCCCGGCGCCGCCTCGTAGTAGCGGCCATTGCCGTCACCCACGATCACCGACCCGACGTACTGACGGTCCAACAGGTTGTCCAGGCGCACCGTCTGATGGAAGGCCCAGGGGCCGACCTGCTGATCCAGCCTCATCCGGCCGTTGAACACCGTGTAGCCTGGCGCTGCGCGCTCGGTGTTGCTGTCCTCGACGAAGACCCGGCTGCGGTACTGGCCTTCCATCCCCAGGCTCACGCCCGACCTCGGCTTCCAGACCAGTTCGCCGAACAGGCTGCTGCGCGGTACGCCAGGCAGCCGGTTGCCGCGCTCGATCCGGCTGCTGCCGGTGAGCACGTCGTCCTGGTAGGTGGCCTGCAACAGGGTATAGGCCAGGTGCGCCTGCCACTGTGCAGTCACATCGCTCTGCACGCTGAGTTCCAGACCCCGGCGCAGGGTCTTGCCGGCGTTCTGGTAGCTGGTACGACCCTCCTGCGCGCTGTCGACCACGACCTCGTCCTGGGTTCGGATCTCGAACAGCGCCGCGTTGATCCGTGTGGCCGCGCCCAGCCGCGCCTTGAGCCCGGCTTCGTATTGCAGGCTGGTGGCTGGCTGCAGATCGAAGTTGAAGCCTTCGACTTGGCCGGGTGCATAGGCCATCTCCGCCTGGGTCGGCGTCTCGAAGGCCGAACCGACGCTGAGGTAGCCGTGCAAGTCCGGCGTGAAGGCATACAGCACCGACAGCGAGGGCGTCGCCCGCTGGTAGCGGCGCGAGCCGCTGGCATCGCCATTGGCCAGGTAGTGATCGGCCACGTCCATGTCCAGGCTGCTGTAGCGAACCCCGGCTTCCAGCGTCCAGCGCTGCCAGTCCCAATGGGCTTGCAGGTACGGGTCGAGGCGGGTGGCGGTGTCCACCTCGTCGCGGCGCAGCGCGCCCTTGAGGCCCAGGGTGGTGCCGACGAAGTTCTGGTAGCCGCGGCGGTCGTCCTGACTGCGGTCGTAGTCCAGGCCGGCGGTGACGGTCAGGGCGCCAGGCGCCGTCGTGATCGGCTGGATCCAGCGCAGCGTGCCGCCGTGGTAGGCCCGGTCGAAGTCCACCACGCCACCGCCACGTCGGTTGGCCGCCGCGGTCGGGGGGATCGACAGGTACTGGACCACCTGGCGCTGGCCGCTGTACAGGTTGACCTGCACGGTGGCGTCGCCGATGTAGCGCTCGTAGTTGAGGCCCACTTGCCGTTGGTCGATGCTCTTGCGCGTGTCGTAGCGACGCGCAGGGTCGGCGACCGAACGTGGATCGCGTCGGTAGCCGGCCCAGCTCTGCCCCAGGGGGTCCTGGGTACCGTGCTGTTCGAGGCTGCTGAAGATCAGCGCCACGCGGCTGTCGGCATCCGGCTTGAAATGCGTCTTGGCGAAGGTCTGGTCACGGCGTGCGGCACTGTGGTCACGGTAGCCGTCGGTGTCCATGCGCGAAGCGTCGAGCAGGAACCCAGCCTGCTCGCTGCCGCCTTCGGCCTGCACGTGCTGCTTGGCGAACCCGTCGCTGCCGATCAAGGTCTCGGCACCGAGGGTGCCGGGGCCTGTACCGTCGCGGGAGAACATCTGGATCACGCCGCCAGCGTTGCTGCCGTACAGGGTCGAGGCCGGACCGCGCAGGACTTCGATGCGCTCGGCCACATCCAGGTTGAGCGACGAGGCTTGCCCTTGGCCATCAGGGGTGCTGGCCGGGATACCGTCGCTGATCAGCTTCAGTCCGCGAATGCCGAAGGCCGAACGCGCGCCGTAGCCGCGCGAGGAGATCTGCAGGTCCTGGGCGTAGTTCTGCCGGTTCTGCACCACCAGTCCCGGTACACGCGCCAGGGCTTCGGACAGGTTGACGCCCAGTTGCCCGTCGGCGAACTGGGCGCGCTCCACGGTATCGACCGAGAACGGCAGGTCGAAACTGCCGGCCGGCGCGGCACTGCCGGTCACCACCAGCGGTTCCAGTTCGCTGACCGGTGCTGCCTGGGCCTGGAGGCAGCTCGCCAGGCTGCACAGCAGCAGGGAAGACCAGGGCAGGGGGCTGGACGGGACTGCACGGAGAGGCGCTACGGCCAATGCAGGTGCACTCAACCCTTGGCCGCCATGGCCGTGACTTCGACGCGCATGCCCGGTACGGCCAGCGCGGCGACACCCACGGCCGCACGGACTGGCCAGGGCTTCTTGAAGAATCGCTGGTAGACCTCGTTGAAGGCGGCGCGGTCGGCCATGTCGGTGAGGTAGATGGTCAGGTGCAGCACGCGGCCCAGCGAGCTGCCAGCCCCTTCCAGGGCGTCCTTCAACGCTTGCAGGGTGCACTCGCTCTGGGCGGTGATGCTGCCCAGCTCGAGGCTGCCGTCGGCGCGTGTCGGGATCTGGGTGGTCACCAGCAGGTCGCCGAAGCCGGCCACGTCGGAGGAAATGGATTCAGGGTCGGCATCGGGCTTGAACGTGAGGTTGGCCATGGGCATTCCTTGTGCGTGGGGTAGAAAAGGACAGCGCAGCCTACGCGAGCGCAAGGATGGGGTCGAGCAGGGAAGCATGGCCCTTCGCCAGAGAGGGCGCTGGCGGGGTGGGCCGGGCGAGACGAGCGCGGCCACCCGCTGAGCCCATGAGCTGTCTGGCGCTTACTGGCCGTAGGTGCCCACCAGGGTCTGCGCCCCCAGTGCATGGCCCTTGAGTGCCTTCATCAAGCCCTCCCGGTCCAGGCCGGAAGGTAGCTGTGTTGGCGGCAGGTCGGTGGCGATCAGCGTCAGCACGTAGTGGTGCGGGTTGTCGTCCTGGGGTGGGCACGGGCCTTTGTAGGTTTCGGCGCCGGTGGAGTTGCGGCCGACGGTCAACCAGCTCGAGCGAAACCGCGCCGCGCCGGCATCCAGCTTGCGCATGTTTGCGTCGATGTTGTACGCCACCCAGTGGACGACCCCCAGGCCCTTGTTGCCGTCGGGGTCGACCATCACCAAGGCGACCGAGCGTGTGCCCTCGGGCAGGTCGTACCAGCGGACGGAGGGCGACCAGTCCTTGCCGCCGTCGCCGCACGACGGCCCCCTGCCCACCAACTCCAGGGGCAGCGCCTTGCCGCTGTCGAACGAATCGGACTTGATGTTCAGCGAATCGGCATGAACGAGAGGGCTGATAGCGAGGGTCAAGGCGATCACACATGACTGCAGGAGTGGTTTCATGAAGGCGACATCTCCGATGACGATCGTAGGGCGGACAGGCTGCACGTGCCTGCCCCCGTTTCTCATACGGTAGACAGTTTTCGTGCCGTCCGCCGTCCGTCCTAGGTTTTGTACGAAAAGTCGTTGTGGCTAAAATTGCCGCCATGACCGGTTGGAGGCCCGTATGGCAAGGCGTTACGAACTTTCTGATGCATCATGG
>JAQZAY010000190.1 GCA_029239415.1 Pseudomonas sp.
AGAATGCGCCCCTCTGACGCGGGATGGAGCAGTCTGGTAGCTCGTCGGGCTCATAACCCGAAGGTCGTCGGTTCAAATCCGGCTCCCGCAACCATATTCGTCAGAACAAGCCCCGCCTGCTTTCAGCAGTGCGGGGTTTGTTGTTTCCGGGGTTCTGAAAGTCGCCACGTTGCGCGCGCACAGATCATGAAACTTCTTTAAGCGCGCCCGCCCCAGAGGGAACGCTACTATTGCTGGCACGAGTATTCCCACAGGAATTGCCCCTTGCCCGCCCCCCTCCCCTGCCTCGTATCCTGCCCGAGGTAAACCATGAACGCCCCAAGACCTGATGCGCCCGCTCCTGTGACGGCGGCGCTGCCTGCGGCCGCGAACAAGCTGCCCTGGCTCGAGCGACTGAGCCGATACCGCCAGCCTCTGGGCCTGGCGCTGACGCTGCTGCTGTTCACCCTTGCGCTGGTTGCCTGCCGCCACCTGCTGAGCGAACTGGATATCCACGCCTTGCACGATGCCGTGCTTGGCCTGCCAGCCAGCGCCCTCACCGGTGCCTTGGTGGCCACGGCAGTCGGCTTCGTCATCCTGCTGGGCTATGAGTGGTCGGCCAGCCGTTACGCCTCGGTAAAGCTGCCGCCTGCGACGCTGGCCATGGGCGGCTTCAGCGCCTTTGCCATCGGCAATGCCATTGGCTTGTCGATGCTGTCCGGCGGTTCGGTGCGCTATCGCCTGTACAGCCGGCATGGGCTGGGGCCAGGTGAAATCGCCCGCATGACGATCTTCGCCAGCCTGTCGCTGGGCTGCGCCCTGCCGCCCCTGGCAGCGCTGGCGACCTTGGCGGACCTCCCGGCGGCCGCCCTGGCGCTGGGCTTGTCGCCGCTGCTGCTCGGCAGCGTGGCCAGTGCCGTGCTGCTGCTGAGCGCCGCGCTGGTTTTCAGCCTGTACCGCCGGCGCTTGCCCGCGCAGCCTTCTGCGCACGCCCTGCTGGTGCAGTTTGGGCGGCGGACCCTGCGCTTGCCCTCCGCGCGCCTGGCGGCCCTGCAGCTGTTGATCACTGCGCTGGATGTGGCCGCCGCTGCCACCGTGCTCTATTTGCTGCTGCCCGAAGCTCCGCCCTTTGCGGCATTCGTGCTGGTCTACCTGCTGGCCCTGGCGGCTGGGGTGCTCAGCCACGTGCCCGGTGGCGTGGGCGTGTTCGAGGCGGTGTTGCTGGCCGCGTTCGCCGATCAGCTCGGTGCCGCGCCCCTGGCGGCTGCGTTGCTGATGTACCGGCTTGTCTACGTGGTCCTGCCACTGCTGCTGGCCTGCGCGCTGTTGCTGGCCAACGAGGCGCGCCGCCTGCTGTTCGCGCGGCAGGCGATCAAGGCGGCCTCAGGGCTGGCGGCCCCGGTGCTGGCGGTGTTGGTGTTTCTCTCGGGGGTCGTGCTGCTGTTCTCCGGGGCCACTCCGGAGATCGACACGCGCCTGGAGCACATGGGTTTCCTGGTGCCGCACCGGTTGATCGACGCCTCGCACTTCGGCGCCAGCCTTATCGGCGTGCTCTGCCTGCTGCTGGCGCAAGGCTTGCGCAGGCGCCTGTCGGCCGCCTGGCTGCTGACCACCGTGCTGTTGCTGATGGGCGCGCTGCTGTCGCTGCTCAAGGGCTTCGACTGGGAGGAAGCCTGCATCCTGACCTTCACGGCTTGCCTGCTGGCCGTGTTCCGCCGCTCGTTCTACCGTCCCAGCCGGCTGCTCGAGCTGCCGTTCTCGCCGGTGTATCTGGTCGCCAGCGCCTGCGTGGTGGGCGCGTCGATCTGGCTGTTGCTGTTCGCCTACCAGGACGTGCCCTACAGCCACGAGCTGTGGTGGCAGTTCACCCTGGATGCCGACGCGCCCCGTGGCTTGCGCTCGGCACTGGGCAGCGCGGTGCTGCTGGTGGCCGTTGCCCTGACCTGGCTGCTGCGCACGGCACGCCCGGTCATCCACTTGCCCAGCGATGAGGCGTTGCAGCGCGCCTGGAAGATCCTGCAGGCATCGGACCAGCCCGACGGCGGCCTGGCCCTGACCGGCGACAAGGCACTGCTGTTCCACCCCGAGGGCACTGCCTTTCTCATGTATGCACGGCGCGGGCGCAGCCTGGTGGCGCTGTACGACCCGATCGGTCCGGCCGAGGAACGCGCACAGATGATCTGGCAGTTCCGCGACCTGTGCGATATGCACCATGCCCGCCCAGTGTTCTACCAGGTCCGCGCCGAGAACCTGCCGTTCTACATGGACATCGGCCTGACCGCGATCAAGCTGGGCGAGGAAGCCCGGGTCGACCTGCACGGCTTCGACCTCGAGGCCAAGGGCAAGGAGATGAAAGACCTGCGCTACACCTGGAACCGCGGCGGCCGCGACGGCCTGAGTCTGGAGATCCATGAACCGGGCCAGGCGCCGCTGGACGAGCTCAAGGCCATCTCCGATGCCTGGCTCGGTGGCAAGAACGTTCGCGAGAAAGGCTTTTCGCTCGGCCGCTTCAGCCCCGAGTACCTGGTGCACTTTCGCATCGCCCTGATTCGCTTCCAGGGCCGCCCGGTGGCGTTTGCCAACCTGCTGGAGACCCAGGGCCGCGAGCTGGCCAGCCTGGACCTGATGCGCGCCCACCCACAGGCACCGAAGCTGACCATGGAGTTCCTGATGATCGGCCTGATCCTGCACTACAAGGGCCATGGCTACGCCCGCTTCAGCCTGGGCATGGTGCCGCTCTCCGGCCTGCAGCCGCGGCGCGGCGCGCCGCTGACCCAGCGCCTGGGCTCGCTGGTGTTCCAGCGTGGCGAACAGCTCTACAACTTCCAGGGCCTGCGCCGCTTCAAGGACAAGTTCCAGCCGGGCTGGGAACCTCGCTACATGGCAGCGCCGGCCGGGCTCGACCCGCTGGTGGCATTGGCCGACACCGCCGCCCTGATTGCCGGCGGCCTGACAGGATTGGTGAAACGCTGATGATTCGACGCTACGGGCTGTACCTCTCGATTGCGCTGCTGCTGGCCCTGCTGGGCGCGGCGCTTGGCTTCTGGCTGTGGACCCGGCCAGCGCCGCCAGCCCGGCTGCAGCACCTTGCCCTTGCCGATGGCAGCAGCCTCACCCTGGTCACCCCTGGCATCTCGGCCAAGGCCCGGGTGGCGATCGCCACGCCTGCGGACCAGCGCCTGAGCGACCGGCAATTGCTCGACCTGAGCCAGGCCGGCCAGGCCCAGCTGGTCCAGGTGACCCTGCCCGCGCAGGACTGCCTCAAGCAGCAACAGCGGGTGCAGCAGGCCATCTTGCAACTGTCCGCGGCGCCCACCCTGGTGGCGGGCATCGGCCCTGGCGCGGCCCAGGCCTGGCGCTGGCTGGCCGGGCAACAGAGCGATCATGCGCGCGCCATTTCCGTGGACTTCACCCTGGAGCAACCCGGCTGTGCGACACCATTGCCCAAGAGTGCGCCCCACGGCCACTGGAACGTGGCCTGGAACGACAACCCGGATGACGCCAGCGCCGCCTTCGTGCGCGACCAGGCCAACGCCGAGACCAGCATCAGCGACTACGACATCCACCTGCCGCAGGTGCTCAAGGGCCAGCTGACTCAGGCCCTGGTCGGTCATGACGGCAGCGCACTGGACATTCCCGTCGTGGAAGTACCCGCCGGGCAGGCCACCGACACCGTCACCCTGTTCCTGTCGGGCGACGGCGGCTGGCGCGACCTGGACCGGGACGTGGCCGGCGAGATGGCCAAGCTGGGCTACCCGGTGGTCGGCATCGACACCCTGCGCTACTACTGGCAGCACAAGACGCCGGAGCAAAGCGCCGCAGACCTATCGGAACTGATGCAGCACTATCGTCAGAAATGGGGCACGAAACGCTTCGTGCTCACCGGCTATTCGTTCGGTGCCGACGTGTTGCCGGCCATCTACAACCGGCTGCCCGGCGAAGACCAGCAGCGGGTCGATGCCGTGATCCTGCTGGCCTTCGCCCGCAGCGGCAGTTTCGAGATCGAGGTCCAGGGCTGGCTGGGCAATGCCGGCAAGGAGGCCCCCACCGGTCCCGAAATGGCCAGGCTGCCGGCGTCGAAAGTGGTGTGCATCTATGGCGTGGACGAGGGCGACGAGAGCGGCTGCACCGACCACACGGCGGTCGGCGAGCGGGTCGAACTGCCGGGCGGTCATCATTTCGACGAAGACTACCCTGCCCTGGCCAAGCGCCTGATCGACGAGATCGAACGGCGCCAGGCCAAGCGCAGTTCCTGAGTCAGATTTCCACCTGCGTCCCCAGCTCGATCACCCGGTTCAGCGGCAGGTTGAAGAAGCGCAGGTTGCCGTTGGCGTTCTTCAGCAGGAAAGCGAACAGCGCCCCGCGCCAGCGCGCCATGCCTTCGAGCCGCGAGGCGATGACCGTTTCGCGACTGAGGAAGTAGGTGGTGCGCATGGGGCTGAAATCCAGCGTTGGCTCATGGCACAACGTCAACGCTGCCGGCACGTCCGGCTCGTCCATGAAGCCGAAGTGCAGCAGCACCCTGAAGAACCCTTCGCCGTAGGACTCGACCTCGAAGCGCTCCTGCGGCGGCACCCTTGGCCGATCCTCGTTGACCACGGTCAACAGCACGACTTGCGTATGCAACACCTGGTTGTGCAGCAGGTTGTGCAGCAGCGCGTGGGGCACGGCGTCCGCGCGGGCGGTGAGGAATATCGCGGTGCCCTCGACCCGGTGGGGCGGTTGCACCCGGATGCTGCCGATGAACAAGGGCAGCGGCAGGCTGCCTTCGTCGATACGCTCCACGAGGATCTGCTTGCCACGCTTCCAGGTGGTCATCAGCACGAACAGCACGATCCCCGCCAGCACCGGGAAGGCCCCGCCCTGCACGATCTTGGGCACGTTGGCGGCGAAGAACAGCCCATCGACCAGCAGGAAGCCCAGCAATACCGGCACCGCCAGCACCGGCGGCCACTTCCAGAGCAACAGCATCACCGTCGACACCAGCAAGGTGGTCATCAGCATGGTGCCGGTCACTGCCACCCCGTACGCCGAGGCCAGCGCCCCGGACGACTCGAAGCCCAGCACCAGCAGCACCACGCCGACCATCAGCGCCCAGTTCACCGCGGGAATGTAGATCTGCCCCTGCTCATGGCTGGAGGTGTGCTGGATCTGCATGCGCGGGATGTAGCCCAGCTGGATCGCCTGGCGCGTCAGCGAGAAGGCGCCGGAAATCACCGCCTGCGAGGCGATCACCGTGGCCAGGGTCGACAAGGCCACCAGCGGCAGCAATGCCCAGCCCGGCGCCAGCAGGTAGAACGGGTTGCGCGCGGCCTCCGGGTCCTGCAGCAGCATCGCCCCCTGGCCGAAGTAGTTGAGCACCAGCGCCGGCAGCACCAGGGCGAACCATGCCCGCGCGATCGGCTTGCGGCCAAAGTGCCCCATGTCGGCGTAGAGCGCCTCGGCGCCCGTCAACGCCAGCACCACTGCCCCTAGCACGGCCACGCCGATGCCCGGATGGACGATGAAGAAACGCACGGCCCACACGGGATTGAGCGCCTTCAGCACCTCGGGGCTTTGCACGATGCCATGCAGGCCGAGGACGGCCAGGACCAGGAACCAGGTGACCATTACCGGCCCGAACAGGATGCCGATGCGCGCGGTGCCGTGTTTCTGGATCAGGAACAGGGCCACCAGCACCACCAGCGAGATCGGCACCACCCAGTGGTCGATCCCCTCGAAGGCCAGGCCCATCCCCTCCACCGCCGAGAGCACGGAGATCGCCGGGGTGATCATGCTGTCGCCATAGAACAGCGCGGCTCCGACCAGGCCGCAGCCGACCATCAGCATGCGCAGCCTGGGATAGGCCGCCGATGCCCGGCTCGCCAGGGCGGTCAGCGCCATGGTCCCGCCCTCGCCCTGGTTGTCGGCGCGCAGGATGAACGCCATGTACTTGAACGAGACCACCCACGCCAGCGACCAGAAGATCAGCGCCAGGATGCCCAGCACCCCGTCGTGGTTGACCGGCACGCCATAGCTGCCGGAGAAGACTTCCTTGAGGGTATACAAAGGGCTGGTGCCGATGTCGCCATAGACCACCCCGACAGCTGCCACCAAGAGGCTCAGCGGCTTTGCCGCCGCATGCCCGGTGTCGGCCTGACTGCTTGCCTGAACCATCGACCACTCCCACGAACGGCCCTGACCGGGCCAATGGCTGCATCATCCACACCGCGATCCCGCGGGGGCCGCAACGCCGCGAAGCATAGCGCAGCGTTCATCGCTTTTCTGCTGGTCAAGTGACAGCGCGCTCGCTAGAATTGCGCACTTTTTGATCAGAGGCGCGCACAGCGCCCACCGGGACTGCCCTGTCACCGACACCGGGCAGCCTTATTCAATTCCGAGGTTAGCCATGTCCACCACCCCTTCGTCCGCCACGCCAAAGGTAGGCTTCGTATCACTGGGCTGCCCCAAGGCCCTGGTCGATTCCGAACGCATCCTGACCCAGCTGCGCATGGAAGGCTATGAAGTCGTGCCCACCTACGAGGACGCCGATGTCGTGGTGGTCAACACCTGCGGCTTCATCGACAGCGCCAAGGCAGAATCGCTCGAGGTGATCGGCGAGGCCATCAAGGAAAACGGCAAGGTCATCGTCACCGGCTGCATGGGCGTCGAGGAAGGCAGCATCCGGGACGTGCACCCCAGCGTGCTGTCGGTCACAGGCCCGCAGCAGTACGAGCAGGTGGTCAATGCGGTGCACCAGGTAGTACCGCCTCGCACCGACCACAACCCGCTGATCGACCTGGTGCCGCCCCAGGGCGTCAAGCTGACCCCGCGCCACTACGCCTACCTGAAGATCTCCGAAGGCTGCAACCACAGCTGCAGCTTCTGCATCATCCCATCGATGCGCGGCAAGCTGGTGAGCCGCCCGGTCGGCGAGGTGCTGAGCGAGGCCGAGCGCCTGGTCAAGGCGGGCGTCAAGGAGATCCTGGTGATCTCCCAGGACACCAGCGCCTACGGCGTCGACGTCAAGTACAAGACCGACTTCTGGAACGGCCGCCCGGTCAAGACCCGCATGCTCGAGCTGTGCGAGGCGCTGAGCAGCCTGGGTGCCTGGGTTCGCCTGCACTATGTGTACCCGTACCCGAACGTCGACGACGTGATCCCACTGATGGCCGCCGGCAAGATCCTGCCGTACCTGGAC
>JAQZAY010000191.1 GCA_029239415.1 Pseudomonas sp.
TTCGAACATCGATTCGAAACGGGGCTACCCCTCTACCTGGGCCTGAGCCGGGACAGCCTGCAGGTCCACCTGTCCGAGCACCATGGCGATGCAAGTCCAGGCACCACCCTGTTTGTCCCCGTGCAGGACATCGTGCTGCTGCGTGACGAGCTGCAAGGCAAGCAGTACGGCTATGGGCGGCCAGAGATCGTCGACCAGGGCTGGGGCGGGCTGCTGGAGGTGCACGATCCTTTCGGCAATCGCATCCGGTTCTGCCAGAGCTGACGTCTCGACGCGACGAAACGCACTTCGTCGTCTAGCTGACACAAAGAGGTAATAATTCCTTCATAGGATGGCCGTCAGCCCGTAACTTCCTCCTATTCCTGGAGCGTCCATCCATGCTTTGCGCAGAGCTGAAGTCCTTCCACATGGTCGCGCGCCTGGCCAGCATCACCCAGGCAGCCAAGAAGCTGGGCCTGAGCCAGCCGACCGTCACGACCCAGATCCGCAACCTGGAGGCTCAATACGGCGTCGAGCTGTTCTATCGGGGTGGCCGGCGGCTGACGCTCAGCGACGAAGGCGCGCAGCTGCTGCCCATGGTGCAACAGTTGCTGCAGCAGGAGGCGAGCATCGAGTTCTTCCTGCGCAACAGCGGCCAGGTGCAGGGGACCCTGCGGATCGGGGCGACCGCGCCGTATTATGTGCTCGACATGGTCAAGGCATTCCGCGAGCAGTTTTCCCAATGCGAGGTGACACTGGAAATCGGCAACTCGCAACAGGTGATCGAGGCGCTGGAGGAATACCGGGTCGATCTGGCGGCCTCCTCGCAACGGGTGGAGGACGCGCGCCTGACGCGGCGGGTGCTGGGATACGATCCGCTGGTGCTGGCGGTTCATCGCAGCCATCCACTGGCCAGCCGTGACCGCATCGCGCCGAGCGCACTGGCAGGGCACTGCCTGCTGATGCGCGAAAATGGATCGACCACGCGCACGCTGACCGCCGAGCTGTTGCGCGATGCAGGGGTGCAGCCAGGCCCGCTGCTGGAAATCGGCAGCCGCGAGTCGATTCGCGAGGCCGTGTTGCGCAACATCGGCGTGAGCATCATTGCCCGCCATGAGGTCCCGGAAAATCCGCTGCTCAAGGTGGTGGAACTCGAAGGCGCGCCCCTGATCGCCGAATACCTCTATTGCCTCAAGGAGCGGCGCCAGGCCAGGCTGCCGGCGGCCTTCCTCGGGCTGGCGCGCGAAGCAGCGCGCTGACCGGAATACCGAAATCTGCCTATGGCCCTATCGGCAGCTTTTGGTCGATTGCCATCAACCGTTCGCACGGCTTGCCTAGCATGACCCTCGTCCCAGCCTATGGCTCTACGAGGTTTTCTCATGACGATTGCAAGTTCGGTGAACATGCAGGTGCGCGACATCCACAAGGGCTTCGGCGCCTTCAAGGCGCTGGACGGTGTATCGCTGGATATCGCCGCCGGTGAGCTGGTGTGCCTGCTGGGGCCGTCCGGCTGTGGCAAGACCACCTTGCTGCGTTGCATCGCCGGCCTGGAGCGCCAGGACCGCGGCACGATCCTGATCGGCGCGCGCGATGTGTCCCGGTTGCCGCCCCAGGCCCGCGACTACGGCATCCTGTTCCAGTCCTACGCACTGTTTCCCAACCTGACGGTGGAGCAGAACATCGGCTACGGCCTGTCCGGCAACAGCCGCGGGACGATCCGCGCCCGGGTCACCGAGATGCTCGAGCTGGTCGGGCTCCTGGGCAGCGAGAAAAAGTACCCTGGGCAACTGTCCGGCGGCCAGCAGCAGCGTGTCGCGCTGGCCCGTGCGCTGGCGCCGGCGCCGTCGCTGCTGCTGCTCGACGAGCCGATGTCGGCCCTGGACGCCCGGGTGCGCGAGCACCTGTGCGGCGAGCTGCGCCAGCTGCAGAAGCGCCTGGGCATCACCACGCTGATGGTCACCCACAACCAGGACGAGGCGATGCTGATGGCCGACCGCATCGCGGTGATCAACCAGGGCCGCGTCGAGCAGTTCGCCAGTCCCGAGGACATCTACCGCGCCCCGACCACGCCTTTCGTTGCCGAGTTCGTGGGGCAGGGCAACTGGTTGCCGTTCGAGCGCGGCCAGGATGGACAAGCACGGGTCGGCGGACTGAGCCTGCGCCTGCAGGGCGCCGATGCTCGCCCGCGCGGGCGCTTGTTCTGCCGCCCGGAGGCCGTGGTCATCAACCCCGTGGTGCAGGAAGACAACCTGTTCACGGCGCAGCTGCGCGAGCTGACCTTCCTGGGCAACCGCTGCCGCCTGAGCTTCGAGCTCGATGCCTTGCCCGGCCATGGCCTGCTGGCAGAGCTGGAGCCGCATGCGCTGCCGCGACTGGCCGGGTCGCATATCCGCGTGGCCCTGCCGCCACGCAGCCTGCAGGTGTTTGCCTGATATGGAACGGGTGATGACCATCACAGCCCCCGCCGTGCACAACCCCCGCCGCCATGCCGGCACCGACCGCGCCGACACGGTTTTCGTGCTGGGCGGGCAGTGGCTTGTGCTTGTATTGATGACAATGGCCTTGCTGCTGCCCCTGCTGGCCATGCTCTGGCGCGGGTTCAGCGGCGATGCCGGGCAGGGCGGTGGCTGGCAGGCGGCGCTGGCGTTGTTCGGCAGCACGAATTTTCGCTGGCTGCTGGGCAACAGCCTGACGGTCTCGCTGACCGTGGCGACCATTGTCGTGCCGCTGGCCTATGCGTTCGCCTATGCCCTGCAGCGCACCTGCATGGTCGCCAAGCCGCTATGGCGCGGGATCTCGTTGCTGCCGCTGCTGGCGCCGTCGATGCTGCCAGGCATCGCCCTGATCTACCTGTTCGGCAACCAGGGAGTGCTGCGCGATTTCACGCCGGACAACATCTACGGGTTCTGGGGCATCGTCCTCGGGCAGGCCATCTACACCTTTCCCCACGCGCTGATGGTGCTGCTGTCGGCGCTGGCGCTGGCCGATGCGCGACTGTTCGACGCTGCCTCGAGCATGGGCGCCTCGCCCTGGCGCGCATTTGGCAGCATCACCTGGCCAGGCAGCCGCCAGGGCGTGTTCGCCGCGGCTTGCCTGGTGTTCACCTTGTCGATCACCGACTTTGGCGTACCGGTAGTGGTGGGCGGTGACTACCAGGTGCTGGCGCTGGAAGCCTACAAGGCCGTGGTGGGTCAGCAGCAGTTCGGGCGTGGGGCGCTGATCGGCATGGTCCTGCTGCTGCCGGCATTGCTCAGCTTCTCGGTGGACCTGTGGTTGCGGCGTCGCCAGCGCACTGCCATGGGCGGCCGCGCCCAGGTCTATCATCCGCAGCCTTCCAGGGTGCGCGATGGGATATTTCTCGCCGTGGCGATCGGGATCTGCAGTGTACTCGTGGGGGTATTCGGCATGGCGGTGTACTCGTCGCTGGTCAAATTCTGGCCGTATGACCTGTCGTTGTCGCTGCACAACTACGCCTTTTCGGATTTGCCTGGCGGCTGGCTGGCCTACCGCAACAGCGTGCTGCTGGCAGCCTGTACCGCAGTGATCGGCAGCCTGCTGATCTTCACCGGTGCCTACCTGATCGAGAAGACCCGCCAGACTGCGCTGACCCAGGCCTTGCGGCTGCTCAGCCTGGTGCCCATGGCCGTGCCGGGCCTGGTACTGGGCCTTGGCTACGTGTTCTTTTTCAATCTGCCGGGCAACCCGCTTGGCGGGCTGTACGGCACCCTGACGCTACTGGTGGTGTGCACCATCGCGCACTTCCTGACCACGGCGCAGATGACCGCCAGCGCGGCCCTCGGCCAGCTCGACAACGAGTTCGAGGCGGCGGCCCTGGCGCTCAAGGTGCCCTTGCTGCAGCACTTCCTGCGGGTGACGCTGCCCATCTGCCTGCCCGCGCTGCTCGATATCGTGCGCTACCTGTTCGTCTCGGCGATGACCACGGTCTCGGCCGCCATCTTCCTGTACAGCCCTGACAGCGTGCTGGCTGCGGTGGCGGTGCTGAACATGGATGACGCTGGCAACGTCGGCGGTGCGGCGGCCATGTCGACCTTGATCCTGCTCACCTCGGCAGCGGTGTCGCTGCTGCTTTCCACGCTCTCGCGCGGCCTGTTGCGCCGCTCCCAGGCCTGGCGCCAGCCAGCGCCGGGCCACTGAACCTCACCTGGAGACTGTCATGCACTACCAGACGCCAACCCGCCTGCAAGCCGCCATCCTCGACTGGGCGGGCACCGTGGTCGACTTCGGCTCGTTCGCGCCCACGCGGATCTTCGTCGAGGCCTTCGCCAGCTTCGATGTCGAGATCAGCCTGCAGGAGGCGCGTGGCCCGATGGGCATGGGCAAGTGGGACCATATCCGCACCCTGTGCGACCAGCCCGCCGTCGCCGAGCGCTTCCATCGGCGCTTCGGGCGCCTGCCCGGCGATGATGATGTCACCGCGATCTACGAGCGCTTCATGCCCCTGCAGATCGCCAAGGTGGGCGCGCACTCGGTACTGATCCCCGGTGCCCTGGAGGCCGTCGCCGCGCTGCGCCAGCGCGGCCTGAAGATCGGCAGTTGCTCGGGCTACCCGAAGCAGGTCATGGACTCGGTCGTCGCACTGGCCGCCGCCAAGGGCTATCGGCCGGATCATGTCGTGGCCACCGACGAGGTGCCCAAGGGCCGGCCAAGCCCCGCGCAGGCCCTGGCCAACGTCATCGCCCTGGGCCTGGACGATGTGGCCGCCTGCGTGAAGGTGGACGACACCGTGCCCGGCATTCTCGAGGGTCGCAGTGCGAGCATGTGGACCGTGGCACTGCGTTTTTCCGGCAACTTCCTCGGCCTGGACTGGGACCAGTACCAGGCGCTCTCGCCACGGCAGAGGGAGGCCGAGCGCGAGCGCATCGACGGGCTGTTCGCTGCCAGCCGCCCGCACTACCTGATCGACACCATCAGTGAGCTACCGCAGGTGGTCGATCTCATCGACGCACGACTGGCGCGCGGCGAACTGCCAGCCACTTGCTGATCCACGCCTGGATCACCAATACTCATCAGACAGGAATCCATCATGTTCAAGCGCACCGCCTTGGCCACCGGCCTGCTCGCCGCCTGTGTCTTCCAGGCCCAGGCCAGTACCGAGCTGACTGTCTACACCGCCCTGGAAGTCGAACAGCTCAAGGCCTACAAGCAGGCCTTCGAGAAGCAGCACCCGGACATCGAGATCAAGTGGGTGCGTGATTCCACGGGTATCGTCACGGCCAAGCTGCTCGCGGAAAAGGACCGCCCGCAAGCCGACGTGGTCTGGGGCCTCGCCGGCTCCAGCCTGGCCATCCTCAAGCAGCATGGGATGCTCGAGGCGTACAGCCCGGCCAACCTCGCCAACATCGCCGCCAACTACCGCGACGCCGCCAACCCGCCCACTTGGGTCGGCATGGACGTGTGGGCCGCGACCCTGTGCTTCAACACCGTCGAGGCACAGAAACAGGGCCTGCCCAAGCCAACCAGTTGGGAAGACCTGGCCAACCCGGTGTACCAAGGCAAGATCGTCATGCCCAACCCGGCGTCGTCCGGTACCGGCTACCTGGACGTCAGCGCCTGGCTGCAGACCTTCGGCGAAGACCAGGGCTGGGCCTACATGGACAGGCTGCACGCCAACATCGGGCAGTACACCCATTCCGGTTCCAAACCCTGCAAGCTCGCGGCTTCCGGAGAGTTTCCCATCGGCATCTCGTTCGAATACCCGGCCATACAGCTCAAGCGCAAGGGCGCGCCGCTGGACATCGTGTTGCCGGCCGAGGGCCTGGGGTGGGAAGTGGAGGCCACCGCCATCGTCAAGGGCACCCGGCACCTGGACGCGGCCAGGAAACTCGCCGACTTCTCGGCCAGCCCCCAGGCCATGGAACTGTACAAGGTCAACTTCGCCGTGCTGGCGCAGCCTGGTATCGCCGAGCGCATCGATGAGCTGCCGGCCGACTACGAGCAGCGCCTGATCAAGAACGACTTCGAGTGGGCCTCGCAGAACCGCGACCAGGTCCTGGCCGAGTGGCGCAAGCGCTACGACGGCAAGTCCGAGCCGCAGCCCAGGTAGGTCTGTACGGTTATCTGCGCGGTGCGTCCGATGGGACGGCCGTGCGTGAAGTCTTCACTGTTTTTCAAGGAACTATCCATGTCTGAGCAGGATTGCGATGTACTGATCGTCGGCGCTGGCATAGTGGGTCTCGCCCACGCCTGGGCCGCTGCAAAACGAGGCCTGAAGGTCAAGGTGTTCGAGCGTACCCACACGCCGCTGGGCGCCTCGATCCGCAATTTCGGGCAGGCCCTGGTGGGCGGCCAGGCGCCGGGTGTGATGCTTGACCTGGCGCGCCAGGCGCGGGGGTTGTGGGCCGATCTGGGCAAGGCCGCGGGGCTGCACCTGCACCAGCAGGGCTCGTTGCTGTTCGCCCGCACCGAAGCGGAGGAGGCCCTGCTCGAGGCTTTTGTCGCCGGGCGTGGCGCTGTGCTGGGCTACCGCACCGAACTGCTGCGTGGCAAGGCGCTGCAGGCACTGTACGACGGTCGCTTCGGGCACCACCGCGCGGTGCTGCACGGCCTGGACGACCAGCAGCTGTACTCCCGCGAGGCACTGCCACGCATCGTCGACTACCTGTCCCGCACCTTGGCCGTCGAGTTTCATTTCTCGACCCTTGTGCGGGATGTCCAGGCGGGCAGCGCGCTGACCAGCGCCGGACGCTTCAGTGCACGGCAGATCGTGGTGTGCTCCGGGCATGACTACCAGACCCTGCTGGCCGAACAGCTGGCCACGTTGAAACCGCAGGTTTCGGGCCTGCAGATGCTGCGCGTGCGACCTCGCCAGCCGCTGGCCCTGCGGCACGCCGTGCTGACCGGGCTGAGCTGCGTGCACTACGGGGCGTTCTCGGACCTGCCCGAGGCGGATGCCATTCGCGCGCAAATACGCCTGCAGCAGCCGGAACTGGAAACCCACGGTATACACCTGCTGATCAGCCCTACGCCTTACGGCGAACTGATCATCGGCGATTCCCATGTCTACGGCAGCGACATCGCACCCTTCAATGCCGAGCATGTGGACCAGATCCTGATCGACCTGGCCGAACATACCCTGGGCGGCAGGATCGATGTGCTGGAACGCTGGCAGGGGGTGTATGGCGCACGCGGGCCTGGGCCCTTCA
>JAQZAY010000192.1 GCA_029239415.1 Pseudomonas sp.
ACCTGGACCTGGACAGCCAGGGCAGGGAGCAGGCGGTGGCCCAGTCTGCCAACTCGGCATACGGTAGCTACAGCAGCTCCATCAACCGCAGCATCCCGGTCTTCAGCGTCGACAGCGGCCTGTACTTCGACCGCAATACCCAGTGGTTCGGCAAGAACTACCGCCAGACCCTCGAGCCGCGCCTGTTCTACCTCTATGTCCCGTACGAGGACCAGAAGGACATCCCGCTGTTCGACACCGGCGAGTCGACCTTCAGCTACTCCTCGCTGTTCCGCGACAACCGCTTCAGCGGCACCGACCGCATCGGCGACGAGAACAAGCTGTCGCTGGGCGTGACCAACCGCTGGATCGAGGAAAACGGCTTCGAGCGCCAGCGCCTCAGCGTCGGCCAGGCCTACTACTTCAAGGACCGCAAGGTACAGTTGCCAGGCATCGACGCCAATACCCGCGACGAGTCCAAGTCCGATGTCTCGCCGTACGCGCTGGAGTACGAGTACAACTTCAACCGCGACTGGCGCTTCAACTCGGACTTCAACTGGGACCCGGACAGCCGCAGCACCCGCTCGGGCAGCGCGATGTTCCACTACCAGCCTGAAGACAACCCGAACAAGGTCGTCAACCTGGGCTATCGCTATCGCAACGACCAGATCACCTACGACTCGCTGACCGGTACCTGGAAAACGGGCGGCGGTGACTACGGTTCGCCTGGCGATCCGAACTACATCGAGGACTACTACAAGATCCAGCAGCACGACTTCTCGGTCATGTGGCCGGTCGTGCCGCAGTGGTCCGTCATCGCCCGCTGGCAGCATGACTACAACCGCAACCGTACCCTGGAAGCCTTCGGTGGCTTCGAGTACGACAACTGCTGCTGGAAGTTGCGCGTGATCAACCGTTACTGGATCGACTACGACGACTTCAGCCAGGCTACGCCGCAAAACGAAAAAGGCGACCACGGTGTCTTCCTGCAGATCGTGCTGAAAGGCCTCGGTGGTGTAGTGGGCAACAAGGTCGAATCGTTCCTCGACCAAGGCATTCAAGGTTACCGTACACGTGAAGACCAAGCTTATTGATCGTCTGCGCCCGCTGATGCTGGGCGCCGCAATGCTGAGTGGCGCGGTGCATGCCGCGGTGCAACCGCTGGACCGCGTGGTGGCCATCGTCGACAACGACGTGGTCATGCAGAGCCAGCTCGACCAGCGTACCCATGAAGTGCAGCAAACCATCGCCAAGCGTGGCGGTGGCGTGCCCCCGGCCAGCGCGCTGGAGCAGCAGGTGCTCGAGCGCCTGATCGTCGAGAACCTGCAACTGCAGATCGGCGAACGCTCCGGCATCCGCATCACCGACGAGGAACTGAACCAGGCCATTGGCACCATTGCCCAGCGCAATGGCATGAGCGTCGAGCAGTTCCGCGCCGCGCTGGCCCGTGACGGCCTGTCGTTCGACGACGCACGTGACCAGGTCAAGCGCGAGATGGTCATCAGCCGGGTGCGCCAGCGCCGGGTTGCCGAGCGTATCCAGGTCTCCGAGCAGGAAGTGAAGAACTTCCTCGCTTCCGACCTGGGCAAGGCCCAGCTTTCCGAAGAATTCCGCCTGGCCAACATCCTGATCCCTACGCCGGAAAGCGCCAGCTCCGATGCCATCCAGACCGCGGGCAAGCAAGCCGTCGAGATCTACAAGCAGCTCAAGAGCGGCGCGGACTTCGGCCAGGTGGCCATTGCCCGCTCCGCCAGCGAGAACGCCCTGGAAGGCGGCGAGATGGGCTGGCGCAAGGCAGCCCAGCTGCCGCCTCCGTTCGATCGCCTGCTCAGCTCCATGGCCGTGGGCGATGTCACCGAGCCAGTGCGCACCCCAGGCGGCTTCATCATTCTCAAGCTGCAGGAAAAACGCGGCGGCGGCCAGATGCTGCGTGACGAGGTGCATGTGCGCCACATCCTGATCAAGCCTAGCGAGATCCGCAGCGAAGCGGCCACCGAGCAACTGGCCGAGCGCCTGTACGAGCGTATCCGCAACGGCGAGGACTTCTCCGAGCTGGCCAAGAGCTTCTCGGAAGACCCAGGCTCGGCGCTCAATGGCGGCGACCTGAACTGGGTCGACCCCAACAGCCTGGTGCCGGAATTCCGCGAGGTGATGGCCAACGCTCCACAGGGCGAGGTCACCCGTCCGTTCAAGACCCAGTACGGCTGGCACGTGCTCGAAGTCCTTGGTCGCCGCGCCACCGACAGCACCGAGCAGGCCCGCGAGCAGCAGGCGATGAACGTGCTGCGCAACCGCAAGTATGACGAAGAGCTGCAGAGCTGGCTGCGCCAGATCCGCGACGAGGCCTACGTCGAGATCAAGCTGCCTGGCGCCGACCAGGCCGCGCAGTGAAGCCCCTGCGCTTCGCCCTGACCCCGGGCGAGCCGGCTGGCATAGGTCCCGACCTGTGCCTGCTGCTTGCCGCCCAGGCCCAGCCCCACCCCCTGATCGCCATCACCAGCCGTGGCCTGCTCGCCGAGCGGGCCTCGCAGCTGGGGCTGGCTGTCAGTCTGGTACCGGTAGCGCCCGGTGCCTGGCCGGACGTCCCGGCGCCTGCGGGCAGCCTGTATGTGTGGGACACATCGCTGGCCAGGCCTGTCGTGCCGGGTCAACTGGACAAGGCCAATGCGGCCTTTGTTCTCGAGACTCTCACCCGCGCGGGCCAAGGCTGCCTGGACGGGGATTTCGCGGGCATGATCACCGCGCCCGTGCACAAGGGCGTGATCAACGAAAGCGGCATCGC
The DNA here is from genome assembly GCA_029239415.1 of Pseudomonas sp. The sequence goes on from JAQZAY010000192.1 coordinate 2,762, forward strand.
CTTTTCTGGCCACACCGAGTTTCTCGCCGAGCTGACCCACACCGCCCAGGTTGTGATGATGCTGGCCACGCGCGGCTTGCGCGTGGCCCTGGTGACCACGCACCTGCCGCTGCGCGAGGTGGCCGATGCCATTACCGCCGAGCGGCTGGAGCGGGTCACCCGGATCCTGCATGCCGACCTGCGCGACAAGTTCGGCATCGCCAATCCCCGTATCCTGGTCTGTGGACTCAACCCGCACGCCGGGGAAAGCGGCCACCTGGGCCGCGAAGAAATCGAAATCATCGAGCCTGCGCTCGAGCGCTTGCGCAGCGAAGGCATCGACCTGCGCGGCCCGTTGCCGGCCGACACCCTGTTTACCCCCAAATATCTGGAGCACTGCGACGCAGTGCTGGCGATGTACCACGACCAGGGCCTGCCCGTGCTCAAGTTCAAGGGCTTCGGCGCGGCGCTCAACGTCACCCTGGGCCTGCCGATCATCCGCACTTCGGTTGACCATGGCACCGCCCTGGACCTTGCCGGTACCGGCAAGGTCGACACCGGCAGCCTGCAGGTCGCGCTGGAAACCGCCTACCAGATGGCCGAGACCCGACTATGAACGAGCAATACCAACACCGGGCGCGCAAGCGCTTCGGCCAGAACTTCCTGCACGACGCCGGCGTGATCGACCGCATCCTGCGCGCGATCAATGCCAAGGCGGGCGAGCACCTGCTGGAAATCGGCCCCGGCCAGGGCGCCCTGACCGAGGGCCTGCTGGGCAGTGGCGCGCAGCTGGACGTGGTCGAGCTGGACAAGGACCTGGTGCCGATCCTGCAGCACAAGTTCGCCAATCGCGGCAATTTCCGCCTGCACCAGGGCGATGCGCTGAAGTTCGACTTCAACCAGCTCGGTGTCCCGGCGCGCAGCCTCAAGGTAGTCGGCAACCTGCCGTACAACATTTCGACTCCGCTGATCTTCCACCTGCTCAAGCACGCCGACCTGATCCGCGACATGCACTTCATGCTGCAGAAGGAAGTGGTCGAGCGCCTGGCCGCGGGCCCTGGCGGTGGCGACTGGGGTCGCCTGTCGATCATGGTCCAGTACCACTGCCGGGTCGAACACCTGTTCAACGTCGGTCCTGGCGCGTTCAACCCGCCGCCAAAGGTCGACTCGGCCATCGTGCGCCTGGTGCCGCACGAAACCTTGCCGTATCCGGCCAAGGATCCGCGCATGCTCGAGCGCGTCGTTCGCGAAGCCTTCAACCAGCGCCGCAAGACCCTGCGCAACACCCTCAAGGGCCTGCTCGACAGCCAGGCGATCGAAGCTGCGGGTGTCGACGGCAGCCTGCGTCCCGAGCAGCTCGACCTGGCCGCGTTCGTGCGCCTGGCCGACCAGTTGGCCGAGCAGGCTCCAGAAGCCTGATCCAGCCCTCCTGCGTGCCTGTGCAGGGGCGGCCTTGCCAGGCCGCATGCCAGGCACCCACTGGCCTATCCCCCCGCCAATGTCCTAGACTGCAGCCATAGCCGTATCCGCGTCTGTTTGTCCAAGGCCCCTTGCATGTCTGATCCCCGCTACCAGATCGACGTCAGCGTCGTGACCCGCTACCTCAAAGAGCAATCCGACCCCGAGAACGAGCGCTTCGCCTTTGCCTACACCATTACCGTGCAGAACAACGGCAGTGTGTCGGCCAAGCTGATGTCGCGTCACTGGCTCATCACCAATGGCGATGGCCAGGTCGAGGAGGTCCGCGGCGCTGGCGTGATCGGCCAGCAACCTCTGATCGAACCAGGCCACAGCCATACCTACAGCAGTGGCGCAGTCATCAGCACCCGCGTGGGCGCCATGCAGGGCAGCTACCAGATGTTCGCCGAGGACGGCAAACGCTTCGATGCCCCCATCGCCCCGTTCCGCCTGGCCGTCCCCGGAGCCTTGCACTGATGGCGGTGTATGCCGTTGGCGACCTGCAGGGCTGCCTGGAACCGCTCAAGTGCCTGCTCGAACGTGTCGAGTTCAACCCGGCCGTCGACCGCCTGTGGCTGGTCGGCGACCTGGTCAACCGTGGCCCGCAGTCGCTGGAGACCTTGCGCTACCTGTACGCCATGCGTGACTCGCTGGTCTGCGTGCTGGGCAACCACGACCTGCACCTGCTGGCCGCCTGGCACGACGTCGAGCGCCTGAAGAAGAGCGACACCCTGCGCGAGATCTTCGAAGCGCCCGATGCCGACCAACTGCTGGACTGGCTGCGCCGGCAGAAGCTGCTGCACTACGACGAAGCGCGCAGCGTCGCCATGGTGCATGCCGGCATCCCGCCCCAGTGGACCCTGGGTAGGGCCCTGGAGCTGGCGAAGGAAGTCGAGGAGGTACTGCGCGACGACACCCGCCTGAAGATCTACCTGGACGGCATGTACGGCAACGAGCCGAACAAGTGGAGCAAGCAGTTGAGCGGCGTGGAACGCCTGCGGGTCATCACAAACTATTTCACGCGCATGCGCTTCTGCACCGCCGAGGGCAAGCTCGACCTCAAGAGCAAGGAAGGCCTGGATACCGCGCCAAAGGGCTACAAGCCCTGGTTCGCCCACAAGGGCCGGCGCTCGCGGCATGTGGACATCATCTTTGGTCATTGGGCGGCCCTGCAGGGCCAGTGCAGCGAGCCAGGCGTCATCGCGCTGGACACCGGCTGCGTCTGGGGCGGCGCCATGACCCTGTACAATGTCGATACCGGTGCCTATCACCGCTGCGAATGCGCCGACGACGGCATGCCGCGCACATCGCACTCACCCGCCAGCATCAACGAACTGCCCTGAAGGAAACCGCCCCATGAGCGAATTCAAACGCATCCCTCCCGAGCAGGCACAGGCCCTGCGTGAGCAAGGCGCGGTCGTGGTCGACATCCGCGATGTCCAGGCCTATGCCGCCGGCCACATCACCGGCGCGCGGCACCTGGACAACCATTCGGTCGCCGACTTCATCCGCGGCGCCGACCTCGACGCACCGACACTGGTGGTCTGCTACCACGGCAACTCCAGCCAGAGCGCCGCCGCCTACCTGGTCGCCCAGGGCTTCTCGGATGTCTACAGCATCGATGGCGGCTTTGAACTGTGGCGCAGCACCTATCCCTCGCATACCGCCCAAGGCAGTGCCGAATAAAAATTTCAAATTACTGCAGCCCGCGTCCCGTGCGGGCTGGCAGCCTACCTGACGAACGGTCATAGGCAACTTCTCGGCGCCATGACCTTGACCTTGCGCAGAACCAACTATCCTTAAGCCCAGGCCATCCAAAAAGGGGAGAGCCGGTACACCGGCGTGCGGGTCATCGGTAGCGTTCCAAAGGTGTCCTGGGGGGTAAACAGCAACCGGCAACCCGGTTGCATGCCAGCATCAAGCTGAATGATCCGACGTCGGCTCCACGTATCGAGCGAGGTGACGTCATGAGTATTTTTAGCCACTTCCAACAACGTTTCGAGTCTACGCGCCAGGAAGAACTCACGCTGCAGGAGTACCTTGAGCTCTGCAAGGAAGATCGCAGTGCCTATGCTTCTGCGGCAGAACGCCTGTTGCTGGCAATCGGGGAGCCAGAGCTGGTCGACACCACCAGCAATTCACGCTTGTCGCGGATCTTTTCCAACAAGGTGATACGCCGCTACCCAGCGTTCGCCGACTTCCATGGCATGGAAGAATGCATCGACCAGATCGTTTCCTACTTCCGGCATGCCGCGCAGGGCCTGGAAGAGAAGAAACAGATCCTCTACCTGCTGGGTCCGGTGGGCGGCGGCAAGTCGTCGTTGGCCGAGAAGCTCAAGCAACTGATGGAGAAGGTCCCGTTCTACGCGATCAAGGGCTCGCCGGTCTTCGAGTCGCCGCTGGGGCTGTTCAATGCCACCGAGGATGGCGAGATCCTCGAAGAAGACTTTGGCATCCCGCGCCGCTACCTCAATACCATCATGTCGCCCTGGGCGACCAAGCGTCTGGCCGAGTTCGGGGGCGACATCAGCCAGTTCAAGGTGGTCAAGCTCTACCCCTCGATCCTCAACCAGATCGCCGTGGCCAAGACCGAGCCGGGTGACGAGAACAACCAGGATATCTCTGCCCTGGTGGGCAAGGTGGATATCCGCAAGCTCGAGGAATTCCCGCAGAACGACGCCGATGCCTACAGCTACTCGGGCGCACTGTGCCGGGCCAACCAGGGCCTGATGGAGTTCGTCGAGATGTTCAAGGCACCGATCAAGGTGCTCCACCCGCTGCTGACCGCGACCCAGGAAGGCAACTACAACAGTACCGAAGGCCTCGGGGCGATCCCCTACTCCGGCATCCTGCTGGCCCACTCCAACGAATCGGAATGGCACAGCTTCCGCAACAACAAGAACAACGAAGCCTTCATCGACCGT
>JAQZAY010000193.1 GCA_029239415.1 Pseudomonas sp.
GTAATGGGTCAGGGTAAATCCGTAGTCAAACCAAATGACTTCTTCAGGCTTTGGCTTGATAGCATTTTTCACAACTGCGAATGGACCCTGTGGTTGAGCTACTGAGTTGCTGTGTTTCTACTGGCCTCTTCGCTGGCAAGTAGGAGCGCCGAACCGCAGCGAAGAGGTCCGACCTGGCGCAGCGGGCGTTCAGCTCACCCCTGCCCCTCCAGCCCCATCTGCCAGAAATCCGCTTCCAGCTTCGAGGCCTGCGCAAAGATCCCGGCGAGCTCGACGAACCGCTGCTCGGTCATGCTGCGTGCCGCGAGCTCGTCCAGGTGCTTGCGTGCGGCGCTGGCCACGCCCTGGTAGCCCTCGCCGGCGTATTCGCCGATCCACTCGCGGTATGGGTGCTTGGCCAGGTCGATGCCCGTCGACAGGTTGCGGCCGATCTCGGCATAGCCGATCACGCAGGGCGCCAGTGCAACGTGCAGGTCCAGCAGGTCGCCTGCCGCGCCGCAATCCAGCACGAAGCGGGTATAGGCCACGGTGGCCTGGTGCTCGGGCGCGGCTTCGATGTCGGCCTGGGTCAGGCCCCAGCGGGCGCACAGGCGCAGGTGCAGGTCGGTCTCGTCGAGGATCGCCGCCAGTCCCGCCTGGGCGGCGCGGATGTCGGTCGGGCGGCGGCTCTTGTAGGCGGCCAGGGCCCAGGCGCGGGCGAACTGGATCAGGAACAGGTAGTCCTGCACCAGGTAGGTCCGGAAGGCATCCTCGGCCAGGGTACCGTCGCCCATCTGGCGCACGAAACGGTGGTTGACGTAGCTGTCCCACTGCGGCCCTGAGGCGGCCTTGAGGCGGTCGAAGATATCCATGGGTCAGGCCTCCCCTTCATAGATGGCATCGAAGAAGGCGCGCTCGAGTTCCACGCTGCGCAGGAAGAAATCGGTAGTGACTGCTGCCTGCCTGGGCCCGACGCGGTCCAGCTCAGCACGCAGGAAGGCCACGAAATCACGGAATGCCGGGTTGTCGTGCAAGGTGATCCACTCGGCATGCACGAAGTTGTCCGGCAATGGCTGCGGCGCCTTGGCGGCCCAGTCCAGGTAGAGCCATTCGGCCACGTTCAATACCGCCAGTGCCGCCGCGTACGAGCGGCTGGCCGCCGCCTCGCGCATGATCGCCTTGAAGCCTGCGGTGGGCAGCGTGTCCTGCGGCTGCTCGCGTTGCTCGGGGCTGACGCCCAGTGCCTCGAACGCACGCAGGAAATAGGTGTTCTCCTCGCCCGAGATCATCCCGGCGAAGCGCCCCAGGCGCAGGCGCGCCTCGAACGTGTCCGCGGTCGCGATGGCCGCGCCCAGCAGGACCAGGAAACTGTCGAGAAAACGATGGTCCTGCACCAGGTAGCGGGTCATCACGGAGTCCGCCACGCGGCCCTCGAAGAGCTCGGTGACAAAGCGGTGTTCGACGGCCGTAGTCCAGTTCGGCTCGCTCTGCGAGCGCAGGAGGTCGGTGAAGCGTTCGGTCATGGTGCTGTCCTCTGGAAGGTGACAGCGAGACCGTGGATATCTGGCATGAAGCGGCCTCGCATTGAGGCCGGCAAAGAAGGCAGGCTGGTTATCCCATCCCTTCGCCGGCATGATCCGGATCAGGTTCGAAGGGTCACCGCGCTGCGAAGTGCCAGCAGTTTCTCAGCCCCTTGCAGGGCTCCCCTTGGTGGGGTCATGTATACAGCAGACCGGGGCTGGCTGTCATCTTGCACTACGCGTACAACCCCGGCCTGCGCGCCACCCGCTCGCGCAAAGCCGGCATTGCTTCAGTCGTCTACTTGCGTGCCTCCAGTATCAGGTTGAACGGTGTCTCGGTGGCCCGCCGGAAATGGCTGAACCCTGCCTGCGCGAAGACCTCGCGAAGGCGTGCTTCGCCAGCCTGGGCGCCAAGGCCCAGGCCGACTTCCTGGGACAGCGAGTTGGGCGTGCAAATGAACGTCGACGCTGCGTAGAACAACCTGCCGACCGGATTGAGGTTGTCGTCCAGCGTATCCTGGGCGAATGGTTCGACCAGCAGCACCGTGCCATCGGCTTTCAACGACTGGTAGGCATGCCTTGCAGCACCGACAGGATCGCCCATGTCGTGCAGGCAATCGAAGTAGCACACCAGGTCGTAGTCGCTGCCGGGATAGTCCTTGGCGGCGCCCTGCTCGAATCTCACTCGGTCGCTCACTCCGCCTTCCCTGGCCCGCTCGGTGGCGGTGGTAATGGAAGGTGCGTGATAGTCGAAACCGACAAATCGCGAAGCGGGAAACGCCTGGGCCATGACAATGGTCGAGGCGCCATGCCCGCAGCCGACATCCGCCACCTTGGCACCGGCCTTCAGTTTGTCGACAACGCCTTCCAGCGCAGGCAGCCACTCGGCCACCAGGAACGTCTTGTAGCCCGGCCGGAAGAAACGCTCGGTGCCACTGAACATGCACGGGTGATGATCGCCCCAGGCAAGTCCGCCGTCGCCGCGCATGGCAGCGACCAGCTTGTCCTTGTCGAGGAACAGCGAGGCGACCACCATCGCGCCACCGGCGATGTAGACCGGTGAGTCTTCCACCGCCAGCGCCAGCGCCTGTTCTTCGGGCAGCACGAAGGTACCGGCGTGGTGTTCCATGTAGCCCGAGGCCGCCTGGGCACTGAGCCACTCGCGGACCAGGCGCGGGTGGCAGCCGGTCTTGCCGGCCAGCGCCTCGGGGGTGACCGGCTGGCTGTCGGCCATGGCCTTGTAGAGACCCAGTTCGTCACCGAGGATGACGTTGGCCAGAATGGCCGCGGCGCCCATGTCGGACACCAGTCTGCCCATGAACTCTTGAAGCCTGGCTTCGTCCATGTCATGCCCTCCTGTACAGGATGAAGGGACATTGAGTTTAGCCCTTGGCGCCATGATCGATACGGCCGGCGGACAAACGTCGCGTTTTGCTGTCGAGACCGTTTGTCGAGACCTCATGTGTTTATGACAACAGCTGCGCCGGGCCCAGCTCTAAACAGGTGTATTCATCAACAGCGTCTCAAGGAGAGCGTCATGCCTGTGTCCCATGATCTTTACCAGGATCTGCATTACCCCCGCGAAATCGTCCAGCAGCGGCGACAGCAAGACCCTGAGCTCGATCGGCTGCTTGACGAGTACGTCGACATCGACAACCAGGTGCTGGCGGCGGAGTCGATCTCGGCGGGCAACTTCGAGGATGACGACCTGCGCCGGCTGAAGGAGCGCCGCCTGGCGACCAAGTATCGCATCGAGCTGCAACTGGACAAGAACAAGAGCCGGGCCGGTTCATGACCCGCCAGGATCCGTTCGACCTGCAGCGCTTCGTCGAAGCGCAGGCCCCTGTGTTCGACCAGGTGCTCGGGGAGCTGCGGGCCGGATCCAAGCGCAGCCACTGGATGTGGTTCGTGTTTCCCCAGGTGCAGGGCCTGGGGCACAGCGCGATGGCCAGGCGGTATGCCATTTCCGGTGTGGCCGAGGCACGGGCGTATCTGCGCCACGATGTGCTCGGGCCTCGGCTTCGTGACAGTGTCGAGGCCCTGCTTGCGCACCCGGACAAGAGTGCGCTGCAGATGCTCGGGCATCCGGATGACGTGAAGCTACGGTCTTCGTTGACGCTGTTCGCGGCCATCGAACCTGCCGAGTCAGTATTCCATCAGGCGCTCGAGCAGTTCTTCGATGGCAGGACGGATGATAGGACCCTCCAACAGACGCGTCCTGCATAGAGCCCGCCCTGCCTCTTGGGCACTCTGCATGCGCGGCCCTCAGGCCACGCTGCGCAGCGCCGGCAAGCGTACCAGCGACCACCCTGCCTCGGACTGCGCCAGCGCCAGGCGCACACCCTCCTGGGGCATGGCTTCGAGCAGCTCTAGCGCCAGGTCGCCGACCATCCAGTTGGCAGTATTGGAAGCGATTACCCGGCCATCGGCTGACAACAGTACGGCCTCATGCTCAAGGCGCATCAAGCTGCGCACCAGCAGGCGCTCGACGGTGTGCAGCGCCAGGTCCAGCCCCGCCACGCCGATGAAGGCACCCTGGACCATGATCGGGATGGTGAAGGTCAGGACATACATGTTGGTCCCGTAGAGATCCACATACGGGCCTTCCACGACCGGCTTGCCACTGTCACGCGGGCGGCTGTACCAGGGCATGGCCGTGTAGTCGTAATAGTTTTCGCGGCGTCGGTCGAAGTTGGGGCGCAAGGGCAGGGTCTTGCCGGCGTCGGCCAGGTACCACCATTCCAGGTGCATGTCGCGGTCCGCCAGGCAGCCTGGCTCGACGATCACCCCTCCTCCACAGCCAAAGGCACCCGTGGCCAGCAACTGCTGGTCGATGGCCGGGCGGAGCGAGGCGAGGTCCTTGGCGCCGGGTTGGCGACCTTCGGACAGGACGCGCTCCCAGAGTGCCTGGGTTTCCTCGACCAGCTGGCGGGCCTGGCGGAAGATCGTCTCCAGGGTAGTATCGAGCTGTCGGGCACACGTCGACAACGGGTCGTTTTCACTCAGGGCAAACATGGCATTACCTCACGCAGATTCGGCTTTCTTGTTATGTAGCGCTGCAGGTCACGCAACTTCCACGCCAGCCTGGCGTGCACTGGCCTCAAGCCTCGCCGGTGTCGGCCAGCAACTCGAGGCGCAGGCTGATCAGGCGCTTGATGCCGCGGCTGACATGGGCCTCGGCCAACGCCCCGGCCAGCACGGCATCGCCTCCTGCCAGTGCCTGCAGGATCGCCCGGTGCTCTTGCTCGACCACCTCGACATCGCCGCCCCCGGCAGCTTCCAGCCACAAGAGCTCGCCCACCTCCGACTGCAGGCGCATCTCGGCATGGGTCAGGCGCAGGGACTGGGCGGCAGCCGCCACTTCGATATGAAAACGTGCATCGGCGCGGTGCCGGGCCAGGCGCGTACCGGCCTGATGCAGGGTCTCTATGTGCTGGGCAATGCGCGCCTGCTGCTCGCGCGTGCTGCGCTTGGCGGCCAGGCGCGCCGCAGTCCCGGAGACGGCGGTCTGCTCGTCGCCCAGGTCACGCAGGTCAGGTCCGCTCATGTCGCGCAGGCGTTGCAGCAGGTGTGCCTCGGGCAGTTCGACCGGGGCGCACACGAAACTGCCGCCATTGCGCCCTCGCCGGGTCTCGATCAGGCCGCGCTGGCGCAGCACTACCAGCGCCTCGCGCAACGTCACCGTGGCCACGCCCAACTGCAGGGCCAACTCGGACTCGCTGGGCAACTGCTGGCCCTCGGCGAACAGACCCAGTTCGATGGCTTCCACCAGCCTGCGTGCCACTTCATCGGTACGCCCTTCCTGGCGAAGCCGAATGAAAGCAGTATTACGAGCAGTGTTCAGGGCATTCATTGCCTCTCCTTGATCGAGCGGTGCAAGGCTTGGCGGACGGGCCTCGGATAAAAGGTTGGTTTCGCATCTTATAGCTAATCGGCTGCCCTGCGATACCGTTGGATGGTGCGCAGGAAGACGCAAATGCAACAGTTGGCAACATAGTTACTTTAAGATATGGTTTTATAGGTTTAAAGATTTTTCACAGGCCAGATGCTTCATCGCCGCCTGCGCACGCGATCTTCCACATTACAAGACAGACCAAGGAATACGCCATGCAAACCAAACTCCTGATCGACGGCCAGCTGGTCGAAGGCCAAGGCAGCCCCTACACCGTCTACAACCCCTCCGAAGGATCGGTGCTGGCGAATATCGCCGAGGCCAGCAGCGAACAGGTCGATGCCGCCGTCCAGGCTGCCGACCGTGCGTTCGAGGGCTGGTCGCAGACGCCACCCAAGGAGCGCGCCCTGCTGCTGCTCAAGCTGGCCGACCGCATCGAAGCCCACGCGCAGACCCTCGCCCACCTGGAATCGCAGAACTGCGGCAAGCCCCTCCAGGCCGCCCTCAACGACGAAATCCCCGCCATTGCCGATGTGTTCCGCTACTTCGCCGGCGCCAGCCGCTGCTTGTCGGGTTCGGCGGGCGGCGAGTACCTGCCCGGGCATACTTCCATGATCCGTCGCGACCCGCTCGGCGTGGTGGCCTCCATCGCTCCGTGGAACTACCCGCTGATGATGGTGGCCTGGAAGATCGCCCCAGCGCTCGCGGCGGGCAACTGCGTGGTGCTCAAGCCGTCCGAGCAGACCCCGCTGACCGCGCTCGAGCTGGGCCGCATCATCGCCGACCTGTTTCCGGCGGGCGTGGTCAACATCCTGTTTGGCCGCGGCCCGAGCGTTGGCGAGCCGCTGATCAACCACCCCAAGGTGCGCCTGGTATCGCTGACCGGCTCGATTGCCACCGGCGCGCGGATCATTTCCAGCACCGCCGCCAGTGTCAAGCGCACGCACATGGAACTGGGCGGCAAGGCCCCGGTACTGATCTTCGACGATGCCGACATCGACGCCGCAGTAGAAGGCATCCGCGCCTTCGGCTTCTACAACGCAGGCCAGGATTGCACCGCCGCCTGCCGCCTGTACGTGCAGCAAGGCGTCTACGACCGGTTCGTCAGCAAGCTTGGCGAGGCAGTCGCCAGCCTGCGCCACGGCCTGCAGGACGACCCGCAGACCGAACTCGGCCCGCTGATCACCCGCGACCACCTCGAGCGCGTCGAAGGTTTCGTCGAGCGTGCCAAGGCCCAACCGCACATTCGCGTGGTCACCGGCGGCAAGCGAGTCGAAGGCCCGGGCTTCTTCTTCGAGCCGACCGTACTGGCCGACGCCCGCCAGGATGACGAGATCGTCCAGCGCGAAGTCTTCGGCCCCGTGGTCAGCGTCACCCCGTTCACCGACGAAGCCCAGGCCCTGGCCTATGCCAACGATTCGGAATACGGCCTCGCCTCGTCCGTGTGGACGCGCGATGTCGGCCGCGCCAACCGCCTGGCGGCGCGCCTGCAGTACGGCTGCACCTGGGTGAACACCCACTTCATGCTGGTCAGCGAAATGCCCCATGGCGGCATGAAGCAGTCGGGCTACGGCAAGGACATGTCCATGTACGGACTGGAAGACTACACCTGCGTGCGCCATGTGATGTTCAAGCACTGATCGCAGTGCGGGGCGCACCGGCCAGGTGCGCCGCGCACTCGTCTAGTGCGCCTATCGCCTCAAGCAACCCTGAAACACCTGAT
>JAQZAY010000194.1 GCA_029239415.1 Pseudomonas sp.
CACCTCAAGCAGGACCTCACCGCGCAGTTCGCACAACTGCGGGCCGTGGCCAGCCGCTACCCGCTGCTCGAGCGAGTCCCTGCCAGAAACTACCTCGAGACCCGCCTCGACATGAAGCACATGATGATGCTCAAGGCTCGCCTGCGCGAGGCCACGGTGTTTGGCAACCAGCGCCGTCACGGGCTGTTGCTCGACTGCATCGAGCAGATCAAGGGGCGCAAGGTCTTCAACACGCGCAGCGAGGACGGTTTCGATTTCCACGGCCACCACCTGATCTGGGGCGGCGCCAGAACGCCCGGGCCGCTGCTGGCCCTGACGCTGTACTCGCCCACTACCGCCGGCAGCGGTTTCTATGAGCTGATCCACGTCGCCAGCGTGCCGGTGCTGTCGCGCGGGCACCTGTTCCCGGTCTACCGCGACGAGGAGCGGGCGCCCTTGAAGATGCTGGTGTCGCTGATCGACTGGATGGCCAGCAAGGGCGTCAAGGTATTGATGCGCAGGCCGGTGATCGGCGGCCAGGTGATGGACGAGCTGGTGCTCACCTCGGACCAGGATCGCGTGCTATCGGTGTCGCTCACGCAGGAGCCCATGGGCCCCGAGCCCGACACCGAGAACTTCAAGCGTTTTGCCGATTTCAAGAGCCTGGCCACCTTTCGCAAGTACGTGGCGGGGTTCTTCATGCGCGAGCGGTGAGCGACAGGGAGCGGCGCTCTCAGCGGATCTGGTGCTTGTGCAGCAACCGATAGAACGTTGGCCGCGACACGCCCAGCACCTTGGCGGCGATGCTCAGGTTGTCGCTGTGGCGATTGAGCACGTCACACAGGGCCTGTCGCTCGGCGCGGTGCTTGTAGTCCTCGAGGGTGCCCATGGGCGACTCATCGTCCTCGAGCACCTGCAGGCCCAGGTCCGGCGCCTCTATCTGCCTGCCTTCGGCCAGCACCAGCCCGCGTCGTACGCGGTTGGCCAGCTCGCGGACATTGCCGGGCCAGTCGTGACGGCCCATCGCGGCCAACGCCGCGTCACTGAAAGTGCGCGGCCTGCGTCCGGTCTCCTGGCTGTAGAAGTGCGAAAAATGGCTGGCCAGGATCGACAGGTCGCCATGCCGATCACGCAGTGGCGCGGTGACCACTTGCAGCACGTTCAGGCGGTAGTACAGGTCTTCGCGAAAGCGGCCGTTGTCGACTGCCCTTTCCAGGTTGATATGGGTCGAGGCCAGGACCCGCACGTCAACGGGAATCGACTGGCTGCCGCCCACCCGCTCGATGAGCTTTTCCTGGAGAAAGCGCAGCATCCGCGCCTGCAGGTCGAGCGGCAGGTCGCCGATCTCGTCGAGAAACAGCGTGCCGCCGTTGGCCGCTTCGATGCGCCCGATCTTGCGCTGGTGCGCGCCCGGGAACGCACCCTTTTCGTGGCCAAACAGCTCCGATTGCAAGAGGTGTTCCGCGATCGTGCCGCAATTGATGGCGATGAAGGGCTTGTCCTTGCGCCGGGACTGGCTGTGCAGGGTGCGGGCCACCAGTTCCTTGCCGGTACCGCTTTCACCGCGGATCAGCACCGGCGACTCGGTAGGCGCCAGTTTGCCCAGCAACTTGCGCAACTCGCGCATGGGCCGGCTGTCGCCCAGCAGCTCGATGGCGGGCCCCTTGACCGGGAGAGTGTCCTTGACCCGCAGGCGCGCCATGCCCCACGCCCGGCCCAGGGTCACCTGGACGCGGGTGACGTCGAACGGCAAGGTATGGAAGTCGAAGAACCATTCGCACACGAAATCACCGACATTCTGCATGCGCAGTTCTTCGGCGCTGAGCACGGCGATCCATTCGGTGTTGCTGCGGGTGATCAGGTCCTTGACCGCATCGGGCTGGCTCAGGTGCGACGCTTGCAGGCGCAGCAGGCCGACATCGCAGGGATGCTCCAGCGCCGAGCTCAGGGTAGAGCTGTGCACGTCCCAACCGGCGCCTTGCAGGCCCGGTAGCAGACGATGGCAATCGTCACAGGGATCGACGATCAATAGACGGCGAGTGGATGCAGGTTCAAGCATGACCTTTCCTTGGCGCCAAAATTTGGTTTTTTGAATGGAAACAGCAAGTTGGCGAGCCCGATTTAACAGTAGCAACGAACCGTCAATGTCCCACTACCGTTGGTCTGCCAATTGTCGGTCTACTGAACCTTCGAGCTTTTTGTCGCTCGCTGCCCAAGTCAAGCGGCAGGAGGAGAATGAGGCGCGGCAGGCAGTCTTGAAAATTTTACAGTCTGTGTGACTTCGCGCTTTCTCTCGAGCATCAGTACCTATGACCCCGCGCTGGTTTTTGGCCATTGCCATCACCGCGGCCTCTGTTTTCGATGTTTGCGACCATAGAGAGAGCGAACCATGAACGCCCCGCTGCGCGTCAACGAAGCATTGCTGATCGCCGACCACGCTTTCGAGCCTTTCCAGTGTGTTGCCTGGGACCTGCCCAATGGCACGGGCGAGCTCAGCCTGGCGATAATCGACCGGACCCGTACACGCATTGGCGGCAAGCAGGTGTCTTCGAGTGTCTATTCGGACCCTGCCCGCCTGGCCAGCCTGATCGAGCAGGTGCGCGCCGAGATCTGCGAGAAGGGCTACGTCCTGCAACCCTGGACAATGCCCAGGTAGGGCGATCCGCGCGTCAGTCCAGTGAGGTGAAGCTGTCGATATGCCGGTAATCGGCCTGTAGTTCATCGGCCAGCTTGCGTGCCTTGCCCAGGCGCACCGGCGCTCGCTCGATGTCCACCAGCACGCTGGGGCACGGCAAGGGCGCCAGCGCCGGCCACGCTTGCAGGCGCCCGTCAGTGAGCACCAGGCAGCGCTGGACTTCGTGGGGATGGCGCTGGCGCCGCTCCACCAGCCAGCCACGGGCCTGCTCCAACGCCTCGAGCAAAGGCGTGCCGCCTCCCGCGCCGAGGGCAAGCAGCCACGGCTGCAGGGCGGCCGAGGCCTTCAGGCCGTGACGCTGCCAGTGTGGTGTGCGCCCGCTGGCGGTGAGCAAGGTCAGGCGAGCGCGCTGTCGATAGGCCTGGTCGAAGAACGCGGCCAGCAGGCCCTTGGCCTGGCTCAAGGCCTGGTGCCGACGGGTCGATGCCGATGCATCGACGATTACCAGCCACAGCTGCGCAGCCTGGGCCCGACGTTGTTGCCAGCGCAGGTCGTCCCGCACGCGAGGGCGGCCCTCGAGCAAGGTCGCCAGCCAGTCGACACGCCCGCCCGCCGCCTCCTGGGCACGGCCACGCGGGCCTCCCCTCAAGTCTGCAGCGCGGGGCCTGGCATCCGCTGGCAACGTAACGTGCTGGCGGATGCTCAGGGCTTTTTTGCCCAGTCCGGCACCTCCCGCCGAACGCCCATGGCAATGGGCCGGGGCGCCAGCGCGCCCCAGTCGCCCTGGCCGCCCTGCTGCTGCTCCTGGCCTTGGCTCTGCTCGCTGCCGCCCTGGGGCGGCGCGGGGGGTGTGTTGCCAGGCGGAGTCTCACGACGGCGATGACGCAATGCAAATTCGGCCACTGCCTGCACGTCGCCCTCCTCGATGGCCTCGGCGCCGCGCCAGGCCGCATGGGCCCGCGCCGCCCGCAGCCAGACCAGGTCGGCGCGCAGGCCATCCACGCCAGCGGCAAAGCAGCGCTCGGTGATCCAGGCCAGCGCCTGGTCGTCCAGCTCGATGGCCGCCAGACACTGGCGCGCCGCCTGGCACCGCTCGCGCAGCTGCGCTTGGGCCAGCGCCCACTGTTCGCAGAAGGCCTGGGGATCGCTGTCGAACGCCAGGCGCCGGCGGATGATCTGCTGGCGCGCCTCTGGTTCGGGCTGCCCTTCGAGCGCGATGTTCAAGCCAAAGCGGTCGAGCAATTGGGGGCGCAACTCGCCTTCCTCCGGATTCATGGTGCCGATCAACACGAACCGCGCACTGTGGCGGTGGGAAATGCCGTCACGCTCGATGCGGTTGGTGCCGCTGGCGGCCACGTCCAGGAGCAGGTCGACCAGGTGGTCGGGCAGCAGGTTGACTTCGTCGACATACAGCACCCCGCCATCGGCGTGGGCCAGCACGCCTGGCGAGAACTGCGCCTTGCCTTGCCCGAGCGCGGCATCGAGGTCGAGGGAGCCGACCAGGCGCTCTTCTGTCGCGCCCAGCGGCAGGGTCACGAACGGGCCTTCGCCCAGCAGGTCGGCCAGGCCCCGCGCCAGGGTGCTCTTGGCCATGCCGCGCGGGCCTTCGATCAGCACGCCACCGATCTTCGGGTCGATGGCCGTCAGGCACAGCGCAAGCTTGAGCGCTTCGGCGCCGACCACGGCGGCCAGGGGAAACTGTACGGGTTCGGTCATTTCAAGCCTCTTCCTCGCCCGCCAGCAGTTGCTCCTCGAGGGCCTCGCGGTAACTGCCCGGCTCCTGCCACAGGCCGCGCTGCTGGGCCTCGATCAGGCGCTCGGTGATGTCGCGCAGGGCTTCGGGGTTGTGCTGGCGGATGAAATCGCGGGTCGCCGGGTCGAGCACGTAGGCTTCGGCCAGCGACTGGTAATGGTGATCGTCGATCAGGTGGGTGGTCGCATCGAAGGCGAACAGGTTGTCGACCGTGGCGGCCAGCTCGAAGGCGCCTTTATAGCCGTGGCGCTTGATGCCGTCGATCCACTTGGGGTTCAGCGCGCGGGCGCGGATCACCCGGTTGAGCTCTTCCTTGAGGGTGCGGATGCGCGGGCGATCGGCCTGGCTGTGATCGCCGTGATAGCTGGCCACCGTACCGGCGACCTGGCTCTGGGCGGCGGCCAGCATGCCGCCCTGGAACTGGTAATAGTCGTTGGAGTCGAGCAGGTCGTGCTCGTGGTTGTCCTGGTTGTGCACCACCGCCTGCACCTGTGACAGGCGCCGGGCGAAGTCGGCGCGCGCGGGCGTGCCTTCGTCGCGGGCACCGTAGGCGTAGCCGCCGTGGTTGAGATAGACCTCGGCCAGGTCGTCGCGGGTGTTCCACAGGCGGCCATCGATAGCATTCTGTATCCCCGCCCCATAGGCGCCAGGCTTGGCGCCGAAGATCCGCCAGCCCGCCTGCCGCGCGGCCTGCTCCGCCTCCAGGCCTTGGGCCAGCAGCGCCTCGCGTTCGGTGCGTACCTTGGCGGCCAGTGGATTGAGAGCGTCCGGCTCGTCCAGGGACGCCACGGCCTGGACCGCGGCGTCGAACAACCGGATCAGGTTGCCGAAGGCGTCGCGGAAGAAGCCCGAGACGCGCAGGGTCACATCGACCCGCGGACGATCCAGCAGGCTCAGGGGCAGGATCTCGAAGTCGTCGACCCGCTGGCTGCCACTGGCCCACACCGGGCGCACGCCCAGCAGCGCCATGGCCTGGGCAATGTCGTCGCCACCGGTGCGCATGGTCGCCGTACCCCATACCGACAGCCCCAGCTGGCGCAGGTGGTCGCCGTGGTCTTGCAGGTGGCGCTCGAGAATCAGGTTGGCCGAGGCAAAACCCAGGCGCCAGGCCGTGGTGGTAGGCAGGTTACGCACATCGACGGTATAGAAGTTGCGCCCTGTCGGCAGCACGTCGAGGCGCCCACGGCTAGGCGCGCCGCTGGGCCCGGCGGGCACGAAGCGACCGGCCAGTGCCGCCAGCAGGCCGTCGAGCTCCGCAGGCCCGCAGGCATCCAGGCTCGGCGCCACGTGCGTTGCCAGGACATCGAGCACGGCCTGCACGGGTTGCCACTGCGGCGTTTGCGGCACCTGCGCCTGCCCGTGCAATGCAGTCTCGATCAGACGCATGGCCAGCAGTTCGAGGCGCTCGCGGGTGTCGCCGCAGGTACGCCAGGGCTCGTCGCTCAGGCTGTGCAGCAGGCCCGGACGCGGCCCTTGCCATGGCTGGCCAAGGTCGGCGTCGAGCGGGTCGAAGCCCAGCTCCAGGGCCTTGGCCAGGGCGCGAATCAGGCTGGCATTGCCCTCGCGGCCATCCCCGCGCGCCACGCGCAGCAGGGCCAGCAAGGTATCCAGGCGCAAGCGTCCCTGCGGCGACTGGCCGAACACATGCAGGCCATCGCGGATCTGCGACTCCTTGAGGTCGCACAGGTAGGTATCCAGCCGCGGCAGCCACACGTCGGCGTCTTCCAGGCCCCCTTCGAGCTGCAGTTCCCGGTCGATATGGTTGGCCTTGACCAGCTCGAGGATATCGCGCTGCAATTCGCGGGCGCGGCGCGGGTCGAGCAGCTGCGCCTCGTAGTACTCGTCGGCCAGGCGCTCCAGGTGGCGCAGCGGACCATAGGTCTCGGCGCGGGTCAAAGGCGGCATCAGGTGATCGATGATCACCGCCTGGGTGCGGCGCTTGGCCTGGGCGCCCTCGCCCGGGTCGTTGACGATGAACGGATAGATGTTCGGCAACGGGCCGAGCAATGCATCGGGCCAGCACTCGGCAGACAGGCCCACGCCCTTGCCCGGCAGCCACTCCAGGTTGCCGTGCTTGCCGACATGGATCAGCGCGTCGGCGGCATAGGCGCGGCGCAGCCAGAAATAGAACGCCAGGTAGCCATGTGGCGGCACCAGGTCGGGGTCGTGGTAGACCGCGCTGGGGTCGAGCTGGTAACCGCGTGCGGGCTGGATGCCGACAAAGGTCAGGCCAAGGCGCAGCCCGGCGACCATCATTCGCCCGCCGCGGTACATCGGGTCCTGCTCCGGCGGACCCCAGCGCTCCAGCACCGCCTGCTGGTTGGCAGCGGGCAAGGCGACGAAGGCGACGCGGTACTCGGCCAGCTCCAGGCTCTGGCCGCAGGGACGCTGGTCGAGGTGGTCGAGGTCGTTGGTCACCCCGCCCAGCAGCGCGTGGATCAGCGCAGTACCACTGCACGGCAGCTCGCCGACGGGGTAGCCCTGGTCCTTGAGCGCCTGCAGGATGTTCAACGCCGCGGCCGGGGTGTCCAGGCCGACGCCGTTGCCGATGCGCCCGTCACGGGTCGGGTAGTTGGCCAGCACCAGGGCCACGCGCTTGTGCCCATTGGGCAGGCGCGCCAGCTCGACCCAGCGCCGGGCCAGCTCGGCGACGAAATCCATGCGCTCGGGGTGCGGACGGTAGCAGACCACGTCCGACTGGCTGCGTTCGCTGCGCCAGGCCAGGTCCTTG
>JAQZAY010000195.1 GCA_029239415.1 Pseudomonas sp.
GCCGAACCAGCCCCTGCCGCCGAGCCAGCGGTTGTCCCGGCTGAGGTTGTCGAGGCCAAGGCCGTGGAAGCCGAAGTCGTCGAGGCCCAGGCCGCCGAAGCCAAGGTGGTTGAAGCCAAGGTGGTGGAAGCCGAGGTCGTAGGGGCCGAGGTCGTGGAAGCCGAGGTTGTCGCAGCGCCTGTCGCCGAAGCGCCCACTGCGGTTGTCGAAGTTCAACCAGAAGTGGCCCAGCAAGCACCGGCAGTCGTCGAGCCTGCGGCTGTCGAAGCCTCTGCCGCCAAGCAAGCCCCTACCGGCTTCCTGCCGAACGGCCGCGCGCCCAACGACCCACGTGAAGTGCGTCGTCGCAAGCGTGAAGCCGAGGCTGCTGCCCTGGCCGCCGCCCAGGAGCACAAGCCTCACGGCTGATGCTCCAGGCTGAATGAAAAAGCCCCGCCAGTTCGCACTGGCGGGGCTTTTTCATTTCAGTCCCTGCAACCCGGCTGGGGCGGGCGATCAGTACAGGTTCGGTTCCATCTCCAGCATCACGCCAAAACGTTCGTGGATGTCCGCCTGGATCTTGCACGCCAGCGCATGCAACTGCGCGCCCGTGGCCTGGCCATGATTCACCAGTACCAGCGATTGCAACCGATGCACGCCTGCATCCCCTTCGCGATACCCCTTCCAGCCAGCCTGCTCGATCAACCAGCCCGCGGCCAGCTTGACCTGCCCGTTGGCCTGGGGATACGCCACCAGGTGCGGATAGCGCTCGCGGATCCGCTCGGCGAGAGTGGCGCCAACCACAGGGTTCTTGAAGAAACTGCCGGCGTTACCCAATTCGGCGGGGTCGGGCAGCTTTTCACGGCGGATGCTGCAGATCGCATCGCTGATCGCCTGCCCTGTCGGCTGCTCGATGCCCTGCTCCAGCAGGCGCTGGCGCACGGGCCCATAGTCCAGGTGCGCCTGCAGCGTGCGGTGCAGCGCGAAACGCACCCGCAGGATCAGCCAGCGACCGGCCTCGCGCTTGAACAGGCTGTCGCGGTAGGCAAAGCCGCATTCTTGCACGGAGAAATCGCGCAGCTGGCCGGTATGCCGGTCAAGCGCGGTCAAGCCAGCGAACACGTCCTTGATCTCGACCCCATACGCGCCAATGTTCTGCATGGGCGCCGCGCCCACGGTACCGGGGATAAGGCTGAGGTTTTCAAGCCCGTTCAAGCCCTGTCGCAGGCACCACTGCACGAACGGGTGCCAAGGCTCCCCGGCTTCGGCCTCGACCACCACCCGCTCGCCATCGTCCTCGAGCACGCGCAGGCCACGGCTGGCCATGTGCAACACCAGTGCCTCGACATCGGCGGTGAGCAACAGGTTGCTGCCGCCGCCGATCACCAGCACCGGTACATCTTCGGCGGCGGCACCCGCCAATGCCTGGCGGACCTCGACGTCGTCGCGCACCTGGGTGAAATAGCGCGCCTTCACATCGATGCCAAAGGTATTGTACGGCCTGAGGGAGACATGCTCCTGCCACTGCGCAGCCACCTCAGGCCTCCAGCAAGCGCCGCACGCGCTCCAGGTCTTGCGGGGTATCCACGCCTACCGGCGGGGCTTCGATGGCATCGGCGACATGGATCCGCACGCCATGCCACAGGGCCCGCAGTTGCTCCAGCGATTCGGCCTGCTCGAGCCAGCACGGGCCCCAGCTGACGAAGTCGTGGAGAAAACCGGCCCGGTAGGCGTACATGCCGATGTGACGGCGGTAGGGCACGCCCTCGGGCAACGCATCACGCTGCTGGGCAAAGGCATCGCGGGCCCAGGGCAAGGGTGCGCGACTGAAGGTCAGGGCCAGGCCATCCCGGTCGCTGACCACCTTCACGGCATTGGGATTGAAGACCCCCTCGGGCTCGCTGATCGGCTCGGCCAACGTGGCGATGCCAGCCTCGGGATGCGCCGCCAGGTTGGCCGCCACCTGGTCGATGATCACCGCAGGAATGAGCGGCTCGTCGCCTTGCACGTTGACCACGATGGCGTCTGCCGCCAGGCCCAGTTGCGCGGCGACCTCGGCCAGACGATCGGTACCCGACTCGTGGTCGGCGCGGGTCAGCAGCACCTCGGCGCCAAAGGCCTTGCAGGCGTCGACGATGCTGGCATCGTCGGTGGCGATCACCACGCGGCTGGCGGCGCTCTTGCAGGCCCGCTCCCAGACATGCTGGATCATCGGCTTGCCGGCGATCAGCAGCAGCGGCTTGCCCGGCAGGCGCGTCGAGCGCAGCCGGGCAGGAATGACCACGGTGAAGTCCAGGCTCATTTGTCCAGGCGCTCGTCGTCGGTCAGGGTGCGTGCTTCGCTTTCGAGCATCACCGGGATGCCGTCGCGGATCGGGTAGGCAAGACCTGCGCCCTTGCTGATCAGCTCGGTCTTGTCGGCACTGAGCTTGAGCGGGCCCTTTGTGATCGGGCAGGCAAGGATGTCGAGCAGTTTGGTGTCCATGGAAATTCCTTGAGGCCAATGGCCGGAAAATGAAAAGGGTCAGGGCCGCGTGCGCTCGCCCAGCAAACGCTGCAGCTGCCCGTCGAACCAGGCGGCAAAGGCCGTGGACGGCACGGCGTCCACCGCCAGGTACCACCAGTCTTCGGCCGCGAAGGCACGGCATTTCACCGCGTCCTTCTCGGTCATCACCAGCGGCAGCGCCGGGCTGAACGCCAGGCTCTGGGCGCTGAACTGCGCGTGGTCGGCGAAGGGATGCGGTATCGGCTGCCAGTCTAGCCCTTGCAGGGTATCGAAGAAACGCTGGGGGTTGCCAATGCCGGCCACGGCATGCAGCGCCTGGCCCGCGGGAAACAGGTCGAGACCACGGCGCTCGCCAGTGCGGACGTTGACCAGGGCAACCGGGTGCAGGCTGAAGGCGAAACCCCCGTCGCGATCGGCCGCCGCGCCGTTGAACAGCACCGCGTCGGCTTCGGCCAGGCGCTGCGCCGGTTCGCGCAGCGGCCCGGCCGGCAGGCAGCGGCCATTGCCCAGCCCGCGGGCGGCGTCGACCAGCACCAGCTCAAGGTCACGGGCCAGCCGATAATGCTGCATGCCGTCGTCGCACAGGATCAGGTCGAGGGGTTCGCTTTCCAGCAGCGCGCGCACGGCCCGCGAGCGGTCCGGGTCGATCATCAGTGCCACCTGGGTGCGCTGGACGATCAGCAACGGCTCATCGCCCACCTGCCCGGCAGGCTGGTCGGCCCTGACCCGCCAGGGCAGCTGCGGCGGCTGGGCGCCATAGCCCCGGCTGACCACGCCAACGCGCAGTCCCCGGGCCCGGCAATGCTCGATCAGCCAAAGGATCATCGGCGTCTTGCCGGTGCCCCCGACGGTGATGTTGCCAACCACGACCACGGGCACCGGGGCGCGATAGCTGGGGCTTTGGCCGTTGAGAAAACGCGCGCGCTTGCGCCGCACCACCGCGCGGTACAAGGCTTCGAGCGGGCGCAGCAGCGCCAGCGCGGGATGCCCGCCGTACCAGGCGGCGAGCAGGCGATCGGCGAAGGCCATCAAGGCGTCCCCTGGACCGCCTCGACGGTGGTCATGCGCAGCTGGCTGAAACCGAGCTTGCCGGCGGCATCCATTGCAGTGACCACGGCCTGGTGCGGCGTCTTGCCGTCGGCGCTGATCGACAGGGGCAACTGGTGATCGCCAGCGGACGCCTGTTCGATCGCCTCGCTCAGCGTTGCCAGGTCGCTCCTGGGCAGCAGGTTGTTGTTCACCGAGTACACGCCCTCGGCGCTGATGGTGATCTCGACCTGCTTGACCGGCTGGTCCGTCGGCGCAGTGGCACTGGCGGCCTCGGGCAGCTCGACGCGCAACTGGGTCTCACGGGTGAAGGTGGTGGTGACCACGAAGAACAGCAACAGGACAAAGACCACGTCGATCAGCGACGCCAGGTTGATATCGACGTTCTCGCGCTGGCGGTTGCGGCGGAACTTCACGCCTTGCCTCCGGCCACTTCCACTTCGCGATCGCCCTGGACCACTTCGACCAGCTTGATCGCCTCCTGCTCCATGCCCACCACCAGCTCATCGATGCGGCGCAGCAGGAAGCGGTGGAAGAACACTGCCGGGATACCCACCATCAGGCCAGCCGCAGTGGTGACCAGGGCCTTGGAGATACCGCCTGCCAGTACCGAGGCGTTGGCAGTCATCTGCGTTCCCATGAAGGCACTGAAGATGTCGATCATGCCCAGCACCGTGCCAAGCAGGCCGAGCAATGGCGCCATGGCGGCGATGGTGCCCAGGGCGCTGATGTAGCGCTCCATCTCGTGGATGACCCGGGAAGCGGCCTCCTCGATGCACTCCTTCATGATCTCGCGGCCATGCCGGGAGTTGGCCAGGCCCGCGGCGAGGATCTCGCCCAGAGGCGAATCGGCGCGCAGCGCCTTGAGCTTGTCGGCGGTCAGCTGCTTGTCCTTGATCCAGATCCACACCTGGCCGAGCAGGTGGGGCGGGGTCACGCGGCTGGCGCGCAAGGTCCACAGGCGTTCGGCAACGATAGCCATGGCAGCGATGGAACTCAGAATGATCGGCACCATCATCCAACCACCGGACTTGACCAATTCCCACACGTTGAGCATCCCCTTGAAAAAGTCCACCACTCTACCATAGGACCGGGAGGGGCTCATCTGCCGAAAGTCGCCAGAAGCGCCGCTGGCCGCGCAAGCCTTGCACCTCGCCGTGGCTGCCCAGGCGCAGGTGCAGCGCGCCTTCCAGCGCGGTGTCATGGATGCGCAGCCCATGCCGTCGGTAGCGCGCCAGAACCTCTGCATGGGGATGGCCGAAGCCGTTGTGCCGGCCGCGCGAGATCAGTACGCCACGCGGCGCGGTGGCCTTGATGAACGCTTCGGTGGACGAGCTGCGGCTGCCATGATGCGGGGACTGCAGCCAGTCGATGCGCGGTGACGGCGTGGCAGCCAGCCAGGCACGCTCGGCAGCCGCCTCGAGGTCGCCTGCCAGCAGCAGCCGCTCGCCCCGGGCCTCGACCAGCAGCACGCACGAGCGCTGGTTGCTGTCGGGCCCTTCTGCCCAGCGCCACAGCGAAAACTGCACGCCATCCCATTCCCAGCGCTCGCCACGGGTACAGGGCTGGGCCTGCAAGGCCGCCGGCAGTTCCGCGGCCTCGCCACTGAGCACCCGCGCGACCGGCAGCCCGCGGGCGACCGCCCCCGCGCCACCGGCATGATCGGCATGGGCATGGCTGATGAGCATCAGGTCGAGCTGGCTCACCCCCAGCTTGCGCAGGGTCGGCAACACCACCCATTCGCCCAGGTCAGCGTTGCCCATTGCCGGGCCTGCGTCATACAGCAAGGCGTGGTGGCGGGTTCGCAACACGACCGCCAGGCCCTGGCCGACATCCAGCTGCCAGACATCGACCTGGCCTTGGGGTATCTGCTCGCGCGGCGCCCAGAGGGCCAGCAGCATCACCGCACCAGGCAGGCGCAATGGCACCCCGCGCGGCAGCAAGACCAGCACCGCACCCACGCAGACCAGTGCCCAGGCCCACCAGGGCAGGGGTTCGGGCAGCCATGCCGGACGCCACTGCGCCACCACCGCCAGCAGCTGGAACAGCAGGTGGAGCAAGCCACCGGCCAGCCACAGCAAGGCTTCGCCAAGACCGGCAACGGGCAGCAGCAGCGTGCCCAGCAAGGCAAGGGGCAGCACCGCCACGCTGACCCACGGGACCGCCACCAGGTTGGCCAGCGGCGCACTGAGGCTGACCGGCAGGCCCAGCGCCAGCAAGGCGGGCAACAAGCCGACGGCGATTACCCATTGGGCACGGGTCCAGGCCTGCCAGGGGCGCCAGCTGCCCAGGCGCCCGGCAAAGGTGAACAGCAATACGCCCACGGCGCTGAACGACAACCAGAAGCCCGGCAGCAGGCTGGCCAACGGCTCGAAGAGCAGCACCGCATCGAGCGCCAGCAGCAATGGCACAAAGGCGCCCAGCTGGCGGTAGCGCAAGCGCCACAGCAACACCACCGCCAGCATCAGGCAGGCGCGCTGCACCGGCACCTGGAAACCGGCGAGCCCGCCGTAGGCCAGCGCGGCGAGCATGGCCAGCGCGCACGCCCAGGGCAACCAAGGCAGGCGCGCTGGCCACCCTCCCAGGCGCGCCAGGCCGGCGACCAGGGCGTAGACCAATCCCGCCAGCAAACCGATGTGCTGCCCCGAGATCACCATCAGGTGGACCGTGCCGGTGTCGCGCAGTATCTGCCAGTCCTGGCGCGCAAGACCCGCGCCGTCGCCGAGCACCAAGGCCACCAGCGTGGCCTGCTGGCCCTGCGCGTCGACTGCGAGCAGGCGCTGGCGCAGGCCGTCCCGCCAACGGGCGGCGGCCGGTCGCAGCAGGTGGCCGGCCTTGACCGTGCCCGTGCCGCCAATGCGCTTGGCCAGCAGGCGTGCCTCACGATCAGGCCCATGGGGGTTGAGCAGCCCGTGCGGGCGCTTGAGCGAGACAGCCAGGCGCCAGTGCTCGCCGCTGGTCACGGGCGGGCCGTCGAACCAGCTCAGCTGCAGGCGACGGGGCAGCCTGGCGCGCCGCGACTGGGCATCGTCCAGCTCGAAGCGCACGACTCGCTCATCGCGCTCCGGCAGGCCCACCACCCTGCCCTCCAGCCACAGGGTCCGCCCGTCCAGCGCAGGGTCCAGGCGTTCGTCCAGCGCCATGTGCGCCGACCAGCAGGCCCAGCACAGGCCGAGCAGAAAGCAGCCCACCGGCCAGCCACGCGTGCAAAGGGCGAGCAGCCCGCAGAAAAACAGCAGGCACAACCACCCGACAGACGGCAATGCCGGTAGCAAGCCCAGGCACAGCATCCCGAGCGCGAGCGCGAACATCCCTGTGCGCATGACGACCGCTCCAAATCGAACCCCCCATGAGGGATAGACCAGGGACGCGATATCGCCTGCTTAATATTTGTCACAAAGTCTGAACAAAGCCGCTGGGCAATCGGGTGCATACTGGCCCTCTTCACCCGCCGAGACCCTACATGCCGCGCCGACTTTTCAAACGGTACATGCCGGATCCGACCACTATCCGAGAACACAAGTCCCTGCGGTTCCTGGGCCGGTTGCTGCACGA
>JAQZAY010000196.1 GCA_029239415.1 Pseudomonas sp.
CCAACTGCACCTTGGTCATGGACAGCCAGACCCTCAAGGAGATCGTCAGCGGCGAGCTCGATGGCATGCAGGCCTTCATGGGCGGCAAGCTGCGCGTCGAAGGCGACATGATGCTGTCGATGAAGCTGGGCGAGCTGTTCCCGAGCTGATCGTGCCCCTGCGCTAGACACTCTCCTACGCCGGGCCTTGCGCTCGACGAGGCCTGCCGACAGACGATGGCGCCCGACCTGGGTCCGGCGCCATCGCTGCATCAATGCATGGCGTGACCGTGGTCGGCAGACGCAGTCAACGGGCGCACCGGTGCTTTGATCTCGATGACCTGGCGCTCGCCCTTGTCATCCTCGACCGTCAAGGTCAACGGCACTTCGGTGCCCTCTTTCACCTGGGTATTCAGCCCCATCAGCATGACGTGATAGCCATTGGGGTCCAGGCTTACCGCCTTACCGGCAGGCAGGGGCAAGGCGTCGACCTTGCGCATGCCCATGACATCGCCCTTCATGGTCATCTCGTGTACCTGCACGTCTTTGGCCACCGGCGAAGCGACGCTCACCAGTGTGCTGTCGGTGCTGGCGGTCAGCGTCATGAACGCCCCAGTGGACGACTGGTGCGGCACAGTAGCGCGCACCCAGGCATCGCTCACCGTAGTGTCGGCCAGGGCGGGCAAGGCCAGACCGGCCAAGGCCATGAGGGCCAGGCCACGCGCAAGAACGGAACGGGAAACAGACATTAGCAGATCTCCATCAGGGTAAGCAGGTCTTCGGCGCATTCCTTGGCGTTGAGCGAATGCGACAGGCTCAGGCGCAGGGTGCCACGAGAGTCGTAGACATAGCTGGTGGACGAATGGGAGATGGTGTAGGAATCCCCTTCGGGCTTCTTCTCGTAGAACACCTTGAACTCCCGGGCCACATCGGCGATTTCTTCCGGAGTGCCGGTCAATGCGGTGAAGGACGGGTCGAACGCCTTGACATAGGCGTCGAGCACCTCGGGCGTGTCGCGTTCCGGGTCCAGGGTGATGAACACCACCTGGAGGAAACCGGCGTCACGGCCCATCAGCTTCTTGATCTGCACCGCGCGCGCCAGAGTGGTCGGGCAGACCGCCGGGCACTGGGTGAAGCCGAAGAAGATCATCGGCATCGAGCCATAGAAGCTGGACAGGGTGCGTACGTTGCCCTCGGTGTCCTTCAGGCGGAACGAGCGACCGAGGATTTCGTTGCTCATGTTCTTGCCGTACTTGAACTCCAAGCCACGGGCCGGGCTGCACCCGGCGAGCAGGCCAAGGCCCAGTACGCCCATCCCGGCGACGAGCGTGCGCCGGGTCAACAGATCATTCATGGAACCATCCTTTACAGGGAAGGTGCCGGCCCTCGGGCAGGGCCGGGCGACGACGGGCGCATTCTGGCATGGCCTGGGGTGCGCTTCCACCTGACGACGGGCCATTGGTCTCAAGCCCTTGAAATACGGCGTGCGGCCTGTTGTCGCAGCCCTTGAATCAGTAACATTTTATTGCTAACCAGGCGCTGAGATGCAGGCTTCGACCCGTCCCGGCTCAGGGAGATGCCGGGCTGGCGTCCAGCGCCCGCTTCAAGGCTTGCGCCTCGACGTAGGTGTCTTGCGCCACCAGCGTGCCGTGCTCCAGGCGCATGAGTCGCACGCTGGCATCAGGCACTTCGTAGCGCTCGACCACCCGGCCCTGGCGATCGAGCATGACCCGGTAGGTGTAGTCCCGCATGGCAGGGATGGCGAACAGCGTACTGATCACGGCGGGCATCCGTTCGATGTCGGCCACGAAGACAGCGCTTCGGGCCTCCAGATAACCCGCCGGCTGCCCGGCCAACGCCGCCTTGACCAGCTTGGCGCCTTCCATGTCGCGGGCCACCAGCAGCAGGCGCGTCTCCGGCGTCAGGCTGTAGGGCTGCTCGTGCTGATCGAGCAGCGTCCAGGGGGCCAGACGGTCTCCGGGCTCCAGGGCATGGGCCAGGCCCGGCAACAGGCACATCAACAGCAGTGGCAACCGTTTCAAGAAAGAGACTCCAGCACGTCACGAAGGCCAACAGGATAACCGAACCGCGCTGTCGGCGCGTGCGACATGACGTCTGCCACGGTCGCCCCCAGACACGTGCCTGACGCAGCGCCCGGTTGTCTTTCCCAAGACCGGCGAGCACACTCATCGGCGCCAGCCTGACCCGGGAGCCCGCAGTGCCCACCATTCGCCAGTTCAGCAAGAAAGCCAGCACCACCAACATGGTCAGGCTCAAGCCGACCGCTGCCGATGTCACGCCGTCCTATGGCGTGGGCTTCGTCCTGCTGGAACATTTTTCCATGGCCAGCTTCACGGTGGCCATGGACGTCCTGGTCACGGCCAACCTGTTGCGCACCGACAGCTTTCGCTTCTCGCCGCTGTCATTGGACGGCGAGCGTGTCTTGAGCGACCTGGGCCTGGAACTGATCGCTGCCGAGCTGGAGCCGCGCGCCCTGCGGGACCTGGATTTGCTGATCGTCTGCGGCGGTCTGCGCACTCCCTTGAAGTACCCCGAGCTGGACCGTCTGCTGGTGGACTGTGACGCCCATGGCCTGCACCTGGGCGGGCTGTGGAACGGGGCCTGGTTCCTCGGCCGGGCCGGTGTACTGGCCGACTACGGTTGCAGCGTGCACCCCGAGCAGCGGGCCAGCCTCGCCGAGCGCAGCCCGCAGACACGCATCACCCCGGCCAGCTTCACGCTGGACCGCGACCGGTTGACCGCCGCCAGCCCCAATGGCGCCATGGAAATGATGCTCAGCCTGGTGCGCCGTCTGCACGGCGATGGACTGGCCGAGGGCGTGGAAGAAATCCTGTCGTTTTCCGGTGCGCGGTATCGCCAGGTCGGGCCAGGGGCGAAAAAGTCCATGAGCCTGCACCTGCGCACCATTGTCGAGCTGATGGAAAACAACCTCGAAGAGACGCTCAGCCTCGACCAGCTGGCGGCCTACAGCGGGCGCTCGCGGCGGCAGATCGACCGCTTGTTCCAGGCGCAACTGGGCACTTCGCCACGGCGCTACTACATGGAGCTGCGCATCACCAAGAGCCGCAGGCTGCTGCAGTATTCGGACCTGTCGGTAATGGAGGTGGCGGTGGCCTGCGGGTTCGTGTCGGTATCGCACTTCAGCAAGTGCTATGCGGCGTACTTCGGTTATCCCCCGTCGCGGGAGCAACGGCTGGGCGAGTGACCCAGCCGCTGTACCGAACGCCTGGAAGGCCAGCCTTCATCAGGCCCCCTTCCCTGCCTGCGTCAGGCAGGCTTCATGATCAGCACGCCCAAGGGTGGTAGCTGCAAAGTCAGCGACAACGGCTGGCCATGGGCAGGCACAGGCTCGCTGCCTACCGTACCGAAGTTACCGATATTGGAGCCGGCATACCCTTCGGCGTCGCTGTTGAGCACTTCCTGCCACTGCTCGCCAAACGGCACTCCGATGCGATACCCCTCGCGCGGCACCGGCGTGAAGTTGGCCACCACCAGCACCGGCTCGCCTTCGCGGCTCCAGCGCAGCCAGGCGAATACGCTGTTGCGCGCATCGTCCCCCACCAGCCACTGGAAGCCTTGAGGTCTGCCGTCCTGCTCGTGCAGCGCTGGCAACTCGCGATACAGACGGTTCAGGTCGCTCACCAGGCTTTTCACCCCCTGATGGTCGGACTGCTGCAGCAGGTACCAGTCCAGCTGGTTATCGTGGTTCCATTCGCGCCACTGCCCGAACTCGCACCCCATGAACAGCAGCTTCTTGCCAGGATGGGTCCACATGTAGGCGAGATAGGCCCGCAGGTTGGCGAACTTCTGCCAGCGATCCCCCGGCATCTTGTCGATCAACGAGTGCTTGCCGTGCACCACCTCATCGTGGGAAATCGGCAACACGAAGTGTTCGGAGAATGCATAGTGCAGGCTGAAACTCAGTTCGTTGTGGTGGTAAGGGCGGTAGATCGAATCGTTCTGGATGTAATGCAGCGAATCGTGCATCCAGCCCATGTTCCACTTGTACGAGAAGCCCAGGCCGCCCTCCTGGGTCGGGGCGCTGACACCCGGCCAAGCGGTGGACTCTTCGGCAATGATCAGCGCGCCTGGCGCCTCGTAGGCGGCGATCCCGTTGAGGTGACGCAGGAAGTCGATCGCCTCGAGGTTCTCGCGACCACCGTAACGGTTCGGTATCCATTCGCCATGCTTGCGCGAGTAGTCGCGGTATAGCATCGAGGCCACGGCATCGACCCGCAGACCGTCGATGTGGAAGTGCTTGAGCCAGTGCAGCGCCGAGGCCACCATGAACCCACGGACCTCATTGCGCCCCAGGTTGTAGATGAGCGTGTTCCAGTCCTGGTGATACCCTTCGAACGGGTTCTGGTACTCGTACAGAGCGGTGCCATCGAAGCGGGCCAGCCCGTGCTCATCGGTGGGGAAATGCGCTGGCACCCAGTCGAGCAGTACGCCGATCTCGGCCTGGTGGCAGGCGTCGATGAAGGCTGCGAAGTCTTCGGGCGAGCCGTAACGCGAGGTCGGGGCGAACATCGACAGCGGCTGGTAGCCCCAGGAGCCGCCGAAGGGGTGCTCCATGATCGGCAACAGTTCGATGTGGGTGAAGCCCAGCTCCTTGACGTAAGGCACCAGGCTGTCCGCCAGTTCACGCCAGTTGTAGAAGCCGGCCACCTCGCCCGCCTCGTCCAGCTTGCAGCGCCAGGAGCCGGCATGCAGCTCGTAGATCGACAGCGGCTGATCGAGCCCGTGCCGCTGAGCACGCTGCTCCATCCACGCTTGGTCCTGCCACGCGTGGCCCAGCGGTCCGGCGACCTTGGACGACGTACTGGGTGGCAACTCGGTGGCACGCGCCAAGGGGTCGGCCTTCAGCGGCAGAACACCGTCCTTGCCGAGCACTTCGAACTTGTAGGCTTCGCCCACACCCAGCCGTGGGATGAACAGCTCCCAGACGCCGGCCTCGTGACGAATGCGCATAGGGTGGCGGCGACCGTCCCAGCTGTTGAAGTCGCCGACCACCGACACACGCCGGGCATTGGGCGCCCAGACCGAGAAGCAGACGCCGTCCACGCCGTCGACCTGGATGGGCTGCGCACCGAAGCGGCTGGCCAGGTCGCGATGGTTACCCTCGGCGAACAGGTGCATGTCCATTTCGCCCAGCTGCGGACCGAAGCTGTAAGGGTCTTCGGTCACCTGCTCGCCACTGGCCCAGACGATGCGCAATTGATACGCCATCGCGTGCGCCAGGTGGGCGAAGAACAGGCCCGGCAGCGAAGCCTGGTGCATGTCTGCCAGGACGCGACCGTCCTCGCGTGCGATGACCTGTGCCCTGAGTGCGTTGGGCAGATAGGCGCGCACCCAGGTGCCGCCTGCGCCATCGCCGTGTGGCCCCAATACCGCGAACGGGTCGGCGTGCTCGGCGCGAGCCAGGGCGTCGAGGTCCCGTCGCTCGAGGCCGCCGTTGTCACGCGTGCTTGCATTCATTTATGACTCTCCCCAGGTACTGATCAGTCCATGCAAGCCGTGCAAGGGCACAGCCAGCCAGCTTGGCCGGTTTTCGGCTTCGTAAGTGATTTCGTAGGCCGCCTTCTCCAAGGTGAACAGGTCCAGCGCCGCGCGCTCGCCACTGCCCTGTGTCCAGGCATGGGGCAGCGCGGCGGTGGCTTGGCTGTAGGCCTCGAGAAACGCATGCCGTGAATGGTGCAGGTACTGCCGGGCGACCCGTTGCCGCGCTTGCTGGGCCGCCTCGGAAAGGTCCACGCCAGAGCTGCCGCGCAGCAACATGGCAGCAGCATAGTCGAACGAGCGCAGAACACCGCCGACATCTTTGAACGGGCTGAGCTTGGCCCGGCGCTCGTTCAGTGGCCGGGACGGCTCGCCCTCGAAATCGATAAGGTAGGCATCGCCCTGGCGTACCAGCACCTGCCCCAGGTGCAAGTCGCCATGCACCCGGATCAGCAGGCCACCCTGCGCCTGGTCGGCCAGGGCCTGGACGTTCTGCAGCAGCCCTTGGCGCTGCTGTTGCAGGTCATCGACCAAGGCCTGCGCGTCACTGTCCAGTGCCCCGCGGTGCTGGGCAAGCAGGTCGAGCGCATGTTCGAGTTCGGCTGCGATCTGGCAGCCCCACTGCTCGCTGTCCTGCTGGTCGCTGACGCGCGGCGCGAAGGCTTCGTCATCGGTAGACGCCGCTAGGTGCGCATGCATCTCGCCCAGCCTTTGACCGAACAGCGCCGCGAAGTCCTTCAGCTCGGCCAGCGCATTGGCGCGGCCTTCCTGGTCAGTGACGCCAGGCTCGAGCTCGTCGCGGATCGCCCGCTCCAGGGTGTCCTGGGTCCATGCCCAGGCATCGCCCTGATTGCTCAGGTAACCCTGGGCGATCATCAACAGGTGCGGCTGCTGATCGTCCACCCGCTCGACCCAGGCCAGCAGTGGCGAGATGTTGGCGAAGCCCGCCGTGGTCAGGTAGGCGCTCATTTCCAGTTCGGGATGGATGCCGCCGTTGACACGGCGAATGAGCTTGAGCACCAGCTTGTCGCCGACCACCACCGAACTGTTGGATTGCTCGGCGCCCAGGTAGCGCACCGAACTGTCGGCGTTCAGCCCAAGGCTTGCCAGCTGCTCGGTGGACTCGAAGCGCAATTCGCCCGCACTGCTGGGCAGACGCGTGTGGTGCTGGCAGGCCTGCAAGACAGCGCGCACGAATGGCTCGAGCACGAAGGCATCGGTGATCAGACCGACCTGGCCTTTGCGGCGGACCCGTGACAATGCCAGCTGCTGCGGCAGTGCGGCTTGCACCTGGTCCTCGGCCAGCAGGCCGAATGGCAGCTGATAATGGCTGACGGTGCCCTTGCTGGTGACTTCGAGCTCGCTGAGCAGCACGGGCGTGGTGGCGGTGTCCAGGCGCACGCCATAACGCAGGCGAACCTGGTCGAGCGGTCCTTCCTTGCCGGCGAACCAGCGGCGCTTGGGCAGGTACTGGGGCAGGATGCTGTCCTGCAGGGCGTCTCGGGAGGGGCTGTCGAGCAATTCTTCCATGCGGGCTTTCAATACCAATGTGGTCAATTCGGGTAACCCCTCGGCAGGTTCGA
>JAQZAY010000197.1 GCA_029239415.1 Pseudomonas sp.
CACCTGGACGAGGAGGGCGGCAAGGTCTACCAGATCCATGGGACGCTGTTCTTCGCCTCGAGCACGCCCTTTCTCAATCAGTTCGACCCGGCCAACGACCCGGCGCGGGTGACGCTCGATTGCCGGCACCTGAGCTTTGTCGACTATTCGGCGGTCGCCGCGCTGCGGACCTTGCGCGAGCGTTACGAGAAAGCTGGCAAGCACCTGCGCGTGGTGCATCTTTCGGAGCGATGCCGGCAGTTGCTGCGCCGCGCCGGGGAGCACGGCTGACGCCGTCGCGCGCTTGCACGCGACGGCGGGCCAGGCCTTGGGCGGCCCCTGGCCTATTCGCCCCGGTTCTTCTTGACGATCGCGTCGGCAATACTGCCCGGCGCCTCGGCGTACCGGGTGAACTCCATCGAATAGCTCGCCCGCCCCTGGGTCATCGAGCGCATGTCGGTGGAGTAGCCGAACATCTCGCCCAGCGGTACCTCGGCGCGGATGACCTTGCCGGCAGGGGTGTCCTCCGAGCCCTGGATCAGGCCGCGGCGGCGGCTGAGGTCGCCCATGATGTCGCCCAGGTACTCCTCGGGGCTGACCACCTCGACCTTCATCACCGGCTCGAGCAGCACCGCGCCGCCTTTTTGCGACAACTGCCTGGTGGCCATGGACGCGGCGACCTTGAAGGCCATCTCGTTGGAGTCGACGTCGTGGTACGAGCCGTCGAACACCGCGGCCTTCAGACCGATCAGCGGGTAGCCGGCAAGCACGCCGTTGCGCATCTGCTCCTCGATGCCTCTCTGGATCGCCGGGATGTACTCGCGTGGCACCACGCCGCCAACGATCTCGTTGATGAACTCCAGGCCCTCCTTGCCTTCTTCGCCCGGCGCGAAGCGAATCCAGCAATTCCCGTACTGGCCGCGCCCGCCGGACTGGCGGACGAACCTGCCCTCGATCTCGCAGGTGTTGCGGATCTTCTCGCGATAGGCCACCTGCGGCTTGCCGATATTGGCCTCGACGCCGAACTCCCGGCGCATGCGGTCGACGATGATATCCAGGTGCAGCTCGCCCATGCCGGAAATGATCGTCTGCGCGGTTTCCTCGTCGGTCTTGACCCGGAACGAGGGGTCTTCCTGGGCCAGCTTGCCCAGGGCGATGCCCATCTTCTCCTGGTCGGCCTTGGTCCTGGGCTCGACGGCCACGGAGATCACCGGATCGGGAAAGTCCATGCGCTCGAGGACGATCGGCTTGTGCAGGTCGCACAGGGTGTCGCCGGTGGTCACGTCCTTCATGCCGATCAAGGCGGCGATGTCGCCCGCGCACACGGCCTTGATCTCGGCACGCTGGTTGGCGTGCATCTGCACCATGCGCCCGACGCGCTCCTTCTTGCCCTTGACCGAGTTGAGCACCGCGTCGCCCGAACTCAACACCCCCGAGTAGACACGGACAAACGTCAGGGTGCCGACAAAGGGGTCCGTGGCGATCTTGAACGCCAGGGCCGAGAACGGCTCGCCATCGTCGGCGTGGCGCTCGAGGTGCTTGTCCTCGTGGTCCGGGTCGGAGCCGTTGATCGCCGGGACTTCGCTGGGCGCCGGCAGGTAGTCGATCACCGCGTCGAGCATCAGCGGCACGCCCTTGTTCTTGAACGACGAGCCCAGGATGGTAGGCACGATCTCGTTGGCCAGGGTGCGCTGGCGCAAGCCGGCCTTGATCTGCTCGATGCTCAGCTCCTGGCCTTCGAGGTAGAGGGTCATCAGCTCGTCGTTGGCCTCGGCTGCGGCTTCGATCATGTGGGCGCGCCATTCGTCGGCAAGCGCCTGCAGCTCGGCGGGGATCGGCTCTTCGCGATAGCTCGTGCCCTGGTCGGCTTCGTTCCAGTAGATGGCCTTCATCTTCACCAGGTCGACCTGGCCGATGAAGTGCTCCTCGGCGCCAATGGCCAGCTGGATCGGCACCGGATGGTGGCCCAGGCGCTGGTCGATCTGCTTGACCACGCGCAGGAAATCCGCGCCCTGGCGGTCCATCTTGTTGATGTAGGCCAGGCGCGGCACGTGGTACTTGTTGGCCTGGCGCCAGACGGTCTCGGACTGCGGCTCGACCCCGTCGGCACCGCTGAACACCACCACGGCGCCGTCGAGCACCCGCAGCGAGCGCTCCACCTCGATGGTGAAGTCGACGTGGCCAGGCGTGTCGATGATATTGAACCGGTACTTGTCGGCGAACTGCTTGGCCGAGCCCTGCCAGAACGCCGTGGTCGCCGCCGAGGTGATGGTGATGCCGCGCTCCTGCTCCTGGGCCATCCAGTCCATGGTCGCCGCGCCATCGTGCACTTCGCCCATCTTGTGGTTCACGCCGGTGTAGAACAGGATGCGTTCAGTGGTGGTGGTCTTGCCGGCATCCACATGGGCGACGATGCCGATGTTCCGGTACAGCTCGATGGGGGTCGTGCGGGCCATGATGGGATCACCTTCGGGTGAAATGCGCGGCAGTGGTTTCCCCAAGTTAGCAGAGGCGGGCAATCCTGCCGGCCTATTCGTTGAGCGCTTTGTCGATTGCACGGAGAACTTCGCATGGCCCTGCAAGTACCGCTTGAAACCTGGTGTCGGGAACACCCGGTGATTGCCGACCTGGTGCGGCATGCACCCGTGACCTGGTTCAACCCTGGCGTGGCTCCGAGCGCCGAGGCGCTGGCCGATGTGCCGCTGGACTGGACCGACATCGCCAGCGCAAGCGATCGCCTGGCACGGTTCGCGCCGTTCATCGCCTCGGCGTTTCCCGAGACGGCCACCCGTCAGGGCGTGATCGAGTCGCCTCTGCTGCCGATCCCCCGGTTGCAAGCGGCGCTTTGCGACGAGCTGGACATCGAGCCGAGCGGCAGCCTGTGGCTCAAGGCCGACAACCTGCTGCCCATTTCCGGCTCGATCAAGTCCCGGGGCGGGATCCACGAGGTGCTCAAGCACGCCGAGGACCTGGCCCTGGAGGGCGGGCTGCTGAAGCCGGGCGATGACTACAGCCTGCTCGACAGCGATCGGGCGCGAGCCTTTTTTGCCCGGTACGCCATCGCGGTGGGGTCGACGGGCAACCTGGGACTGTCGATCGGGGTGATGGGCGCGCGCCTGGGGTTCAGGGCCACGGTGCATATGTCCGCCGATGCCCGGCAATGGAAAAAGGACCGGCTGCGCAGCTGTGGCGTGCAGGTACGCGAGTACGACGCCGACTTCAGCGTCGCCGTGGCCGAAGGCCGGCGCGAAGCCGATGCCGATCCGCATTGCCACTTCGTCGACGACGAATATTCCACTGACCTGTTCATCGGCTACGCCGTGGCGGCCGAACGCCTGCGCGGGCAGCTGGCGCAGGCCGGGATCCAGGTCGATGCCGAGCACCCGCTGTTCGTCTACCTGCCCTGTGGCGTGGGCGGCAGCCCTGGCGGCGTGACCTTTGGCCTGAAGCAGGTGTTTGGCGATGCGGTGCATTGCCTGTTCGCCGAACCGAGCCATTCGCCGTGCATGCTGCTGGGGGTGTACACCGGGCTGCATGAGCAGGTGTCGGTGTACGACTTCGGCCTGGACAACCACACCGCCGCCGATGGCCTGGCGGTGGGACGCCCGTCGGGCTTTGTCGGGCGCGCCATGCAGCGCCTGGTCGATGGCTACTATACCGTCAGCGATGCCGAGCTGTTTCGCCTGCTGGCGCTGGCGCAGATGCGCGAAGGCCTGGCCCTCGAGCCTTCGGCGCTGGCCGGGGTCCCGGGCATGGGCCGGGTGCTGCAGGAAGTCCAGGGTTATCGCCAGCGGCTAGGGCTGGACGAGGCGCGCATGGGGCGGGCCACTCACCTGGTGTGGGCAACGGGCGGCAGCATGGTGCCGCAGGATGAAATGAACACCTACCTGGAAAAGGGCAGGGCGTTGCTGCATGGGCGCCAGGGGTATTGAGCCGCGCTGGCGCGCCTGCGGGTATCAGTCGACCTGGGCCTGCAGCAGCCACTGCTCGTCCACTTCGCGGGCCAGGCCACTGGCTGGCAGCAAGGCCAGCAGGCGCGGGTGCAATGAAGAGTCGGTGAAGGTCTTGACGGTGGCCAGGTCCAGCACGCCGATCGCGTTCAGCTCGGCCTTGGTATAGGACAACCAGGCTTTTTTCAGCACCATCAGCACATCGCTGCCCGCGGTATTGGCGAATCGCCGGTGCAGTGTCCGACCATCGAGGTCGAAGCTGTGGCGGTGGGTGTAGGTGCTTTCGTCGCCGCCGCTTTCCTGGCAGCGGTTGCAGCGGCAGGCGCCGTCGCCGAAGGCATTGCGCAGGTAGTTGTTGAAGTCCACCACGGGCTTGAGGCCAAGGCGTTTGTCGACCTCGAACAGGTCGGCGATCAGGGGTTGTTCGGCGCTCACTCGGCGGTCCTCGTTGGTGTGGCGGATGACGGCGGGCACCTTAACAGCCTGGGGGGACGAAGGCTATGTCGAGCAAGGACATCGCCCGGATCGCGACACGGCAGCGCGCCTCCAGTAACCTACGCACCTCAGGCGCCACCGGGCGCCGATCTTTCCTGCCGTTGGAGTCAATGCATGTACAACCACACAGCCACCGTCACTGTCAGCAACGAGGGAAGCGGCGAAGTCGAAGCGGTGGAGAACCTCAACCAGCGCGTTGGCCTGGAAGCGGTCACCGAGACTTTGAAGAAGGTGCACTTCATCGGTACCCTGGCCGCACCAGACAAGGCCACCCACATCTGCGTGACCCTCGAGAACGGCCTGACCTACTATGGCCCGATCGTCAACGGCCACGCCGAGCTCGAAGGCGGGTGGATCGCCTTCGAGAACGACATGCTGACTCCTGAAGAGCTCGGCCTCTAGGGTTCAGCTCAATCGGGCCAGGCACCGCTCCATGATGTCCAGGCCCTCCTGGAGCACCTCTGCCTCTGTGGTCAGCGGTGCCAGCAGGCGAACGATGTGCCGCGCCTTGCCGCTGGGCATCAACAGCAGCCCCGCCTCTCGGGCCATCTGCAGCAGCTGGGCAAGCTGGGCTGGGGCCGGGTTGCCATCAGCGTCGGCCAACTCGATGCCGCGCATGGCGCCGACGCCCGTCAACCGCCCCAGCCACGGCGATATCCCATCAGCCTTCCAGCGTGCATGACGGATGACGATCGCCTGCTCCTGGCGTTCGCCCCAGGTGGCCAGGTTTTCATCGCTCATCTGTGCAAGGCTCGCCACGGCGGCAGCGCAGGCGATAGGGTTGCCTGAATAGGTGCCACCCAGCCCGCCCTTGGGCAGGCTGCCCAGCACGTCCCGGCGCCCGACCACCGCACCCAGCGGCATGCCGCCGGCCAGGCTCTTGGCCAGCAGCAACAGGTCGGGCTCTATTCCCAGCTTCGGGAAGGCAAAGCGCTGGCCGGTCCGGCCGAACCCCGACTGGATCTCGTCGATGATGACCAGGATCCCGTGGCTATCGCAGAAGCGCCGCAGGGCCTGGGCGAACTCCGGCTCCATCGCCAGGAAGCCACCTTCGCCCTGCACCGGTTCGAAGATGAATGCGGCCACGTCCTCTACGGCGATTTCGACACTGAACAGGCGTTCCATTGCCTTGAGCGCCTGCTCGGTGGTCACCCCGGTATCCACGCTGGGAAAGGGCAGGTGATACACCGGCCCCGGCAGCTCGCCGACCCGTTGCTTGTAGGGAGCCACCTTGCCGTTGAGGTTCAAAGTGGCCAGGGTGCGCCCATGAAAGCCGCCGTCGAAGGCGATGATGGCCCGCTTGCCCGTAGCGCCGCGGGCCACCTTCAGGGCGTTTTCCGCCGCTTCCGCGCCGCTGTTGGTAAGCATGCCGGCCATGGGGTAGCTGAGCGGGACGAACTGTTCAAGGCGCTGCATCAGTTGCAGGTAGGGCTCATGGGGCGCGGCATTGAACGCGTAGTGGGTCAGGCGCGTTGCCTGGGCCTGGATCGCCTCGACGACTGCCGGGTTGCAATGCCCCAGGTTGAGCACGCCGATGCCCCCGACAAAGTCGATGTAGCGTTTGCCATCGGTATCCCATACCTCGGCATTGCGGCCGTGGGAAAGGGTGATCGGGTGAACTATGCCAATGGACTGACTGATACTTTCCTGATTCATGTGCTCGCAGACCTTGCTCGAGTTTCCTGTTATCCAAGCGCGCCGGGACATTGTTGCGCAAACGAATTATCCGATTGCAATCATTCCTGCAGATATCGAACTCACGCCTCGTCCACTTCTTTCCTTGAATTTTCAGCCTCCCTGGAGCCTCAAGATCGCTAAGGGTCGCCAGTGGGCGCGCGAAAGATCATTCCGATAAGGAATCATATGCGTCGAAAAGGTCGTTTGTTCGCAGTGCGTGCATGGATCGATACTGACCTGCAGCAATGAATGCAATCCGTTGCAATAACAAGAACATCGCGTCACCCACCTACAAGAAAATCTGCTCCCGCTTCAGTCGCACCTGCTTGCGGCCGACCCACTCGAGGGTTTCTGAATGGCATCGCTACAACAAAAGAAACAGCGTTCGCTGCAACATGGCCTGACCTCGCGCCAGGTGTCCATGATCTCCATCGCCGGCATCATTGGTGCCGGCCTGTTCATCGGCTCATCCAACGCCATCGCCACCGCCGGCCCGGCCATCTTGCTCTCCTATGCAATGACCGGCCTGCTGGTGCTGCTGGTGATGCGCATGCTCGGCGAGATGGCCATCGCCAATCCCGACAGCGGCTCGTTTTCCACCTACGCCACCGAGGCCATCGGGCCCTGGGCGGGCTTTACCATCGGCTGGCTTTACTGGTGGTTCTGGGTGCTGATCATCCCGGTCGAGGCCATCGCTGGCGCGGATATCCTGCATGCCTACTTCCCTGGGATGCCGTCCTGGCTGTTCGCCTTCCTGATCATGATCGTGCTGTCGGGCAGCAACCTGGTGAGCGTGAAGAACTTCGGCGAATTCGAGTACTGGTTTGCGCTGGTCAAGGTCATCGCCATCGTGGCCTTCATCGTGGTGTGCACGCTGGCGATCTTCGGCTTCTGGCCGCTGGCCGAGACCCGCGGGGTCAGCCAGCTGTGGGCCAATGGCGGGTTCATGCCCAATGGC
>JAQZAY010000198.1 GCA_029239415.1 Pseudomonas sp.
GCTCGCCACTGCCGAGGATCTTCTCCACATAGATCGGCAGGTGCTCGATGGCAGCTTCCACCGGCCGTCTTGCCAGCAGGCGGTCGACCCGGCGGCGCAACTTGCGGCAATAGCCGCGCGGATCGGCCAGGCCATCGATATGGTCGATGCGCAAGCCATCGACCAGGCCGCGTTCGATCAGCTCGAACAGCTTGGCATGGGTGGCCTCGAACACCACCGAGCGCTCCACGCGCAGGCCGCCAAGCTCGTTGATATCGAAAAAGCGCCGCCAGTTGATGTCGTCGGCAGCGGTACGCCAGCTGGCCAGGCGGTAGGTCTGGCGTTCGAGCAACAGGTGCAGGCGCTTGAAGCCGGCTTCCTCGCGGCTGTCGAAGGCCGCCAGGGCAGCGTCCAGGTTTGCGCCCGCAGCGACCTGGCGAGCCAGTTCGGCCTGCAGGGGCTCGGCGTCCTGCAGAGGCTGGGCCGACTCCTTGAGTGCGGTGAAATCCTGGGCCAGGCCTTGCAGGCCGGGGTCCTCGCTCTGGCTAAGGATCCAGCCGTAGTCGCTCGGACAGATGGGGAAGCGGTGCTCGTAGTGGCTGATCTCGAAGGCCCCGTTGCGGCCATCGAAGGTCAGGGGAATCTCGCCAGCCTTGAGGGCGGCGCCGTACTCGCTGCCCAGGAACGGCAGCAGCAGTTGCCCGGCCAGCAGTGGGTCGCTGGAGTGCCACTGGATGTCGAAGAATTCGGCATACGGGCTGCGTCGGCCCCAGGCGAGCAGGCTCTGCCACCAAGGGTTGTCGGCACCACCGACGGCCATGTGGTTGGAAACCGTTTCGAGGATCAGCCCCATGCCATGCTGGCGCAGGGCACTGACAAGACGCTCGAGCGCGGGCTCGCCGCCCAGCTCCGGGTTGACCCGGGTAGGGTCGACCACGTCGTAGCCGTGGCGCGAGCCTTTGCGGGCAGTGAGGATCGGCGAGGCATACACGTGGCTGATGCCCAGTCGGGCGAAGTAGGGCACCAGGGGTACTGCGTCATCCAGGGTAAAATCAGCGTGAAATTGCAGGCGTACGGTCGCGGTCAAAGGCTTCATCGGTCACGCTCATGGGCTTGTTCACGGGCCTGGGCCAACAGCTCCAGGCGGCGGGCGGCATTGCTGTCGTCGAGCAGTTCGCGCGCCTCGAGTTCGAAACGGCGGCGCCAGTTGGGATGGCCGTCGGTGGTGCCTGGCAGGTTCGGTTGCTCCTCGCAGCCCAGCAGGTCCTCCAGGGGCACCAGCACCAGTGGCGCACGGGTCAGGCCCAGGTAACGGATGGACGCATCGATGACCGTCTCGTTGCTTTCCATGTCGACATGGAAAGTTTCTTTCAAGGTACGACGCAGTCCTTGCGCTTCCATGTGCCGCCCATGACGCAGCTCGCGTTCGGTGGTGGTGTCGACCAGCAGCAGGCGGCTTTGCCACTCGATGTCGCGTGCTTCGAGCCAGCCGGCCAGTGGCGCCAGGTCATGGGTGCCGGTGGTGGCCAGGGCGTTGTCGGGCCAGTCTGGAATGGGCAGGAAGTGCCCGGGCGGGTCTTGTTCGAACGGCAGCACGCGCATGCCCAGTATCGCCTTGTCCGCCAGTTTCTCGCGCAGCCCCTCGGGGACCGTGCCCAGGTCTTCGCCGAGCACGATGGCCTGGTGGCGCACCGATTCCAGCGCCAGCAGGCGCAGCAGGTCCTGCAACGGGTACTGCACGTAGGCACCCTCGCCAGGCTTGGCGCCCTGGGGTATCAGCCACAGGCGCTGCAGCCCCATGACATGGTCGATGCGCAGGCCGCCGGCGTGGGCGAAGTTGGCGCGCAACATCTCGATAAAGGCCCGATAGCCATGCCGGCGCAGACCCTCGGGCGAGAAGCCGCAGATGCCCCAGTCTTGGCCGTGGCGGTTGAGGATGTCGGGCGGCGCGCCGACGGTAAGGCCGGCGAGCAGCTCGTCCTGGCGGCTCCAGGCCTGGCTGCCGGCGCCATCGGCGCCCACGGCGAGGTCGGCGATCAGGCCCACGGCCATGCCATTGCTGCGCGCGGCCAGTTGCGCGCGCTGCAGGCTGCGTTCGCTCAGCCATTGGCAGAAGGCGTGGAACTCGATGGCGTCGGCGCTTGCCTTGGCAAAGGCCTCGATGTCCGGGCTGTGCGGGTTCTGCCAGGCGGCAGGCCAGTCGCGCCAGTCCCCGCCCAGGCCTTCGGCCACGGCGTGGGCCTGGAGCACTTCGAAGCGGCAGTGATACTCCAGCGCTTCACCCGCGGCCGCGCGGAAGCTGTCGAAATCCACGCGCTGGGGGTGCTCACCCCTGGCGAAGTCTTCGTATAGCGCACGCAGCAACTGCTCATGGGCTTCGGCGGCATGGGGCCAGTCGACCAGAGGCAGGCGTTGCAGCGCGTCCAGGGTGGCTTGCAGGCCGCGGGCGTCGATGGCCATGCGCACTGCGCGCTCGCCAAGCACGGCCTCGGGGCTTGCGTAGAGGGTATTGAGCAGCAGCCGGCTGGAGGGCGAGTAGGGGCTGTAGTGCTCCTGACCGGCCGTGCTCAGGGCGTGCATGGGGCTGATGGCCAGGGCATCGGCGCCACGCTCGGCGGCGCTGCGCGCGAGCTGCTCCAGTGCCATGCAGTCGCCATAGCCACCGTCACCGGCGCGGCGCAAGCTGTACAGCTGCGCGCTCAGTCCCCAGCAGCGAGGGGTGTCGTGCTTGCTCTCGGCCAGGCTGTAGCACTGTGTGGGGGCCACGGCGAGAGTGAAGTGCTGGTCGTCGACGCTGACCTGGTGATAGCCGATGGGCAGGTCGCCTGGCAGGCAGGCCTGGTCGTCCAGCTGCAGCGCGCGCTCGGTGCCATCTTCCAGCGTGACGCGGCCCTGGGCCTGTGCATCGAAATAGGTGCGCAGGGCCAGCGGCTTGCCGACCTCGCAGGTCAGCAGCGGCGGCAGGTGTTTGGCATCATGGGCCTCTTCCAGCGCCTTGATGCTTTCAGTGATGGCCGTGTCATCCGCGGCAGGGTGGCCGAGACCTTCGAGCACCCGGCGCAATACCGAGTCCTCGACCTGTTGCGGGCGGCCGTTGGCGTCGATCCAGTCGCGGGCGACACCGGCCTTGGCAGCCAGGTAATG
Organism: Pseudomonas sp.; assembly: GCA_029239415.1. Next base: position 3,124 of record JAQZAY010000198.1, read on the forward strand.
CAAGGGGGATTGGCTCATGTAGCCTCCTGGCCTGGAGAAAGCAGGCTGGCCACGCAACTGCGTGGCGCCAGTTCGGTGTCGGCGTGGTCGGTCTCGGCGCTGTCGAACAGCCAGTGCGTGCGCGCTGGCAGGTCGGCCGGTTGCGCCTGGTCGCCCAGGTTCAGGTCGATGCGCAGGATTTGCCCATCGCCCAGGCGCCATTGGGCGCTCAGCGCCTTCTCGGCCAATACCTTGGCGCCCAGTGGGCGGGAGCCGGGCAGCGCCGGGATCACATGGCTACGGCGCAGCGCCAGCAATTGGCGGTAAAGGGTTTGCCAGGCGTGCGCCGCTGCAGGGTCGGCGTCGGGGTGCGAGGCTTCGAAGGTCGAGTGGGCATTGGGGTCCGGGATGCGCTCGCGCTGCTCGGCCTGGGCAAAGGCCGCGAAGCTTGCGAATTCGCCACGCCGGCCTTCGCGCACGGCATCGGCCAGTTCATCATGGAAATCGGTGAAGAACAGGAAGGGCTGGCGACTGCCACTTTCATCGCCCATGAACAGCAGGGGAATCATCGGCGACAGCAGCAGCAGGGTAGTCGCGGCGCGTAGCGCCTCGGGCGGGCACAGCCGGGTCAGGCGCTCGCCAAAGGCGCGGTTGCCGATCTGGTCGTGGTTCTGCAGAAACAGTACGAACGAGGACGGCTGCAGGTGGCCGCTGGGCTCTCCGCGTGGCTCGCCATGGCGATTCTTCTGCCCCTGGAAGACAAAGCCTTCGCCCAGGCAGCGCGCCAGTTTCTCGATGGGCGCATCCTTGTAGTCTTCGTAATAGCCTTCCACTTCGCCGGTCAGCAGCACGTGCAGGGCATTATGGCCGTCATCGTTCCATTGGGCGTCGATGCCCTTGTCGAGCAAGAAGGCCTGGTTGTGCTCGTTTTCCAGCACCAGCCACACCTGGCGTCCAGGCGCTATGGCCTTGCGCACCCGCGAGGCCAGTTCGACCAGGAAGTCCGGATCGTTGATCGCATGCACCGCGTCCAGGCGCAGGCCATCGAAGCGGTAGTCGCAGATCCACATCAAGGCGTTCTGGATGAAATACTCGCGCACCTGCGGACGGCGAAAATCGATCGCCGCGCCCCAGGGTGTCTGTCTGTCCTCGCGGAAGAAAGGGCTGGCATAGGCATGCAGGAAGTTGCCATCGGGGCCGAAGTGGTTGTAGACCACGTCGAGCATCACCATCAGGCCATGGCCGTGGGCCTGGTCGATGAGCGAACATAGCTCGTGGGGACGACCGTAGCTGTGCTGGGGCGCGTAGGGCAGGACCCCGTCATAGCCCCAGTTGCGCTCGCCCGGGAAGGCATTGACCGGCATCAGCTCGATGGCACTGACGCCCAGTTCGGCCAATTGCGGCAACCGCGCGACCACCCCTTGGTAGCCACCCAGCACCCCGGCATGCAATTCCTGGATGACCGCCTCGTGCCAAGGGCGGCCATTCCACTCGTGTTTCCACGGGTAATCGCCGAGATCGACCACTTCGCTCGGACCGTGGACACCCTCCGGCTGGAAGCGCGAGGCCGGGTCGGCGACCTGCAGGTCATCGTCGATCACGAAATGGTAGCGGTCACCGGCCTGGCAAGGGGCAATCCCCCGGTACCAGCCGTCTGCCTCGGGCAGCAGCTCGATCGCTGCCTGCCCCTCTATCCTCAACATCACGCTGCGCGCATCCGGTGCCCAGAGGGCGAAGCGCGCCGACGTGGCGTCAATCATCTGTACGCCATGCTGGAGCATCGTCGGCACCTCGATCAGTAGCGCGCGGACTGCGCCTGTTGCACCAGCTCTTCATACAGTCGGGCATAGGGTTCCACCGCCTGGCACCAGTTGAAGGGCTGGGTCATGGCCAGGCAGCGCATGGCATTGAGCAGGTCCTTCTTGGCATGCACGTAGAAGGCCCGGCCAAGCGCCTCCTGGTAGCTTTCGACGGTGGACTCGTTGAACAGGAAGCCTGTCACGCCGTTCTCGATGGTGTCGGCCAGGCCACCGGTATTGCGCGCCACCGGCAGCGAGCCGAAGCGCTGCGCATACATCTGGCTCAGGCCGCACGGCTCGTAGCGCGAGGGCATGAGCAGGAAGTCGCTGCCGGCGAACATGCGCCGGGCATCGGTTTCATTGAAGCCGATGCGCACGCCGATCTTGCCGGGGTGGCGCAGTGCCAGGTCGCGCATGGCCTGTTCTTCTTCCGGCTCGCCGCGGCCGATGATGGCGATCTGTCCGCCCTGCTGGACGATATAGTCGGCAACGCCCAGGGTCAGGTCGAGGCCTTTCTGGTAGACCAGGCGCGAGACCACCGCGAACAGAGGGCCCTCGCTGGGGTCGAGCTCGAACAGCTCGCGCACCTGCTGGGCATTGCGCGCCTTGCCTTCCCAGTCGTTGATGCTGAAGTTGTGGACCAGGTGCTTGTCGGTGGCCGAGTCCCAGCTTTCATCGATGCCGTTGGGGATGCCACTGAGCAGGCCTTGCTGGGCCTTGCTGCCAAGGAAGCCGTCCAGTCCGCAGCCGAAGTCTGGCGTGGTGATCTCCCGGGCGTAGGTCGCGCTCACCGTGGTGATGTGGCTGGAGTAGGCGAGGCCGGCCTTGAGGTAGGACAGCTTGCCGTAGAACTCCATGCCTTCCTGTTGCAGGGCATGGGCGGGAATCGCCAGCTCCGGGCAGCTGGCGCGGCTGTAGACGCCCTGGTAGGCCAGGTTGTGGATGGTGAAGAGCGTCGGGGTGCTCAGGCCGCGCCAGTGCATGTACGCCGGCGCCAGCCCTGCTGGCCAGTCGTGGGCGTGCACCAGCTCGGGGGTCCAGTGGACCATGCCTTCGCCGGCTGCGATCTCGGCGGCGGCCAGGCCCAGGCGGGCGAAGCGGATATGGTTGTCGGGCCAGTCGCGACCGTTGTTGGCGCCATAGGGAGTGCCTTCGCGCTGGTACAGCTCCGGGCAGATCAGGACATAGATCACCAGGCCGTCCGTGAGGTCCATGCGCCCGATCCTGCAAGCCGGGAGAGCGGCATGCCCGGGCAGCTCGCCCACGATATGGATCGGGTTGTCGCTGTCCAGTACTTGCGGATACCCGGGGATCAGGACGCGCACATCGTGCAGCTGTCGCATGGCCTTGGGCAGCGCGGAGGAAACGTCGCCCAGGCCGCCGGTCTTCACCAGGTCGGCGATCTCGGAGGTCACGAACAGCACTTTGCGCTTCTGGATACCGGGGCGGCGCTGGGCGCCAGGTGCCTTGCCTGTCGTTGCGAGGTCCGGCCTGCGCGGCTCGCGGGTATTCGGATTGAAAAGCTCTACATGAGGTTCGACAGCGGCACTGATCATACTTCTCTCTCCATCCCTATGGTGCGGGTGCTTGCACCCTCTGCATTACATCGTGTTGATTTCTCTCTTGTGACTGTTTGCGTATTGCGCGCCGCCCCCCATGGGTGACACACGCAGCACTCACGATGGCGAAGGTGCCGGCGAGTGTTCGCGGATGGGCTGGGCGGGCCGGCCAGGAAGTCCTGTCACATGGCCTGCTTCTGTTGATGACCTGCCGGACCGTTGGAAAGTTTCGACTGTTTTCAGTCGGTTGACACCAACGGTATGGGAGGGTCGAACCTGAGTGTAGGAGAGATAGTGATAAAAATGTGACCCGTTGGTCATTTTAGCGATGAGCAGAGGGGAACTTTTGGGAAGGAGGCGTGAGGAGGGGCGGCAACCCTTTCATTTCAAGGGTGCGACCGCTCCTGCGCGGCAAGTGCGCGCAGGAGCGGGGGAGGGGGCAGGATCAGTGGCTGATGGACTTGTCGTCGCTGCGCGCTTGCTCGAGCATGAGGCTCAGCCTGGCGACCCTGGCTTGCAGTTGGTCGCGTTCTTCCTTGAGCTGGCGCAACTCATCGCGGC
>JAQZAY010000199.1 GCA_029239415.1 Pseudomonas sp.
GCGCCTTCCTGCACACCCTGTGGCTGGCGATTCCGGTGATGGTGTTCTCCTTCAACCATTCGCCGATCATCTCGGCCTTCGCCGTCGACCAGAAGCGCCGCCACGGCGAGCGCGCCGACGAGCGCAGCGGGCAGATCCTGTCGCGCGCCCACCTGCTGATGGTGGCAATGGTGCTGTTCTTCGTGTTCAGTTGCGTACTGACCCTGAGCAGCGCGCAGCTTGCCGAAGCCAAGGCGCAGAACCTGTCGATCCTGTCGTACCTGGCCAACCATTTCAGCAACCCGACCATCGCGTTTGCCGCGCCCCTGATCGCCTTCGTGGCCATCGCCAAGTCCTTCCTGGGCCACTATATCGGTGCAAGCGAAGGCCTCAAGGGCATCATCGCCAAGACGGGCCGTCGCCCTGGCGCCAAGTCCCTGGATCGTATCGTCGCCGCGCTGATGCTGGTGGTGTGCTGGATCGTCGCCACCCTCAACCCGAGCATCCTCGGGATGATCGAGTCCCTGGGCGGCCCGGTGATCGCGGCCATCCTGTTCCTGATGCCGATGTATGCCATTCGTCGCGTGCCTGCCATGCGCAAGTACAGCGGTGCAATGTCCAACGTGTTCGTCGTGGTCATCGGCCTTGCGGCCGTGTCCTCGGTGGCCTACTCGGTCATCACCGCGCTGCTGGGCTGACCGGCGGGCGACAGTGCCCGGGCAGACGCTGGCTGCCCGGGCACCTTGGCGCCATCGGACTGCCTGTCGTCCAAGCATTTTGCGCCAAGGGCATTTGGTGGTTGGGCGCTTTCATGCTTAACTCAGGGTCCTTTCCAATCAGTACAAGGATCCCGCTCATGGCTCAAGTCACTCTCAAAGGCAACCCGGTCCAGGTCAACGGTCAACTGCCGCAGGCAGGCTCCCAGGCCCCGGCGTTCTCCCTGGTAGGCGACGGCCTGGCCGACAAGTCGCTCAAGGACTTTGCCGGCAAGCGCAAGGTGTTGAACATCTTCCCAAGCGTCGACACGCCGACCTGTGCTACCTCCGTGCGCACGTTCAACGCCAAGGCCAATGACCTGGCCGACACTGTCGTGCTGTGCATTTCCGCCGACCTGCCGTTCGCCCAGTCGCGCTTCTGCGGCGCCGAAGGCCTGGAAAACGTGCAGAACCTGTCGACCCTGCGCGGTCGCGAGTTCCTCGAGAACTACGGCGTGGCCATCGCCGACGGCCCGCTGGCCGGCCTGGCTGCCCGCGCGGTCGTGGTCCTGGACGAGAACGACAAGGTGCTGCACAGCGAGCTGGTCAAGGAAATCGCCGAAGAGCCGAACTATGAGGCAGTGCTGGCGGTCTTGAAGTAACGTCGTTGCACAGGGGCCGTTCGACTGCGGCCTGCCCCGGTGAGTGAGGACAAAACCTGACCCACCACGAAAAATCGAGACGGCCTGGCCTGAAACCAGGCCGTTTTCATTTAAAGTTCATTGCCTTAGCTTCATCTGCCAAAGGTAAAGTCCCCGTAAAGGCGCTTTGCTAAAACACCCCGAGTGCTTATCGTTCACCCTCCCGAAGACATCTTTCTCGAACAAGGTCTGTTCAACCCATGCAAGCTTCTGTCTCCCGTTCCTCTCGTCGCTGGCTTGTCGGCCTGCTGATCCTGTTGCTGGTGGTCGTCGTGGCCTGGTGGTTGTGGCCTGCCTCAACCGCGGTCAAGGCCCCGGCAAGCCAGGCAGGCAAGGGCGGGCGGCCCGGCTTCGGTGCCTCCGTCGACCCGGTGCCAGTGCGCGTGGAGCCGGCCAAGGTCGGTGACTTCCCGCTCTACTTCAAGGCACTGGGCACGGTAACGGCGACCAACACCGTCAACGTGCGCAGCCGGGTGGCGGGGGAGCTGGTCAAGGTGCACTTCGAGGAAGGCCAGCAGGTCAAGGCCGGCGACCTGCTCGCCGAGATCGACCCGCGTGCCTACCGCATCGCGCTGCAGCAGGCCGAAGGCACGCTGGCGCAGAACCAGGCGCAATTGAAGAATGCCCAGGTCGACGTCGCCCGCTACAAGGGCCTGTACGCCGAAGACAGCATCGCCAAGCAGACCCTGGACACCGCCGAGGCCCTGGTCGGGCAGTACCTCGGCACCGTCAAGACCAACCAGGCGGCGGTCAACGACGCGCGCCTGAACCTCGAGTTCACCCAGATCCGTGCGCCGATCAGCGGCCGCCTGGGCCTGCGCCAGCTGGACCTGGGCAACCTGGTCGCCGCCAACGACACCACCGCCCTGGTGGTGATCACCCAGACTCAGCCGATCAGCGTGGCCTTCACCCTGCCCGAGACCGAACTGCCCGCGGTACTGGAGCGTTATCGCAGCGGCGCCAGCCTGCCGGTCGAGGCCTGGGACCGGGGCGATACTCGCCTGCAGGCCAGTGGCGTGCTGGGCAGCCTGGACAACCAGATCGACACCACCACCGGTACGCTCAAGTTCAAGGCGCGCTTCGAGAACAAGGACCAGGCACTGTTCCCCAACCAGTTCGTCAATGTGCGACTGCTGGCCGATACCCTCAAGCAGGTGGTCCTGGCCCCGGCGGCGGCCATCCAGTTCGGCAACGATGGCTCGTTTGCCTATGTGGTCAACGCCGAGAACAAGGTCAACGTGCGCAAGCTCAAGGTGGGCGCCAGCGATGGCGAGCAGAGCGTGATTCTCGAAGGCCTGGCCGCGGGTGAGCGTATCGTCCTCGAGGGCACCGACCGGCTGCGCGAGGGCAGCCTGGTGGAGGTGGTGCAGGACAGCTCGCAAGTCCCGGCCACGCCTGGCCAGCACCTGCAAGGGCAAGGCAAGGATGCCTCGGCCACCACCACCGAGCAGGGCAAGGCCGGCGCATGAATCTTTCGCGGCTGTTCATCCTGCGCCCGGTAGCGACCACCCTGAGCATGCTGGCCCTGGTCCTTGCGGGCCTGATCGGCTACAAGCTGCTGCCGGTCTCGGCCTTGCCCCAGGTCGACTATCCGACCATCCGGGTCATGACCCTGTACCCCGGGGCCAGTCCCGAGGTCATGACCAGCGCGGTCACCGCGCCCCTGGAGCGCCAGTTCGGGCAGATGCCGGGCCTGACCCAGATGGCCTCGACCAGTTCGGGCGGTGCCTCGGTGCTGACCCTGCGCTTCAGCCTCGACATCAACATGGACGTCGCCGAGCAACAGGTGCAGGCCGCGATCAATGCCGCCAGCAACCTGCTGCCCAGCGACTTGCCGGCCCCGCCGGTGTACAACAAGGTCAACCCGGCCGATACCCCCGTGCTGACCCTGGCCATTTCTTCCAAGACCATGCCGCTGCCCAAGCTCAACGACCTGGTCGACACCCGCGTGGCGCAGAAGATCGCCCAGACCAGCGGCGTCGGCATGGTCAGCATCGCCGGCGGGCAGCGCCAGGCCGTGCGCATCAAGGTCAATGCCGATGCCCTGGCTTCCGCCGGACTCAGCCTTGAAGACGTGCGCACCCTGGTCGGTGCCTCCAACGTCAACCAGCCCAAGGGCAGCTTCGATGGCCCCACGCGGGTCTCGATGCTCGATGCCAACGACCAGCTGCGCTCGCCCGAGGAGTACGCCAACCTCATCCTCACGTACAACGACGGCGCACCGCTGCGCCTGAAGGATGTCGCCGAGATCGTCGACGGCGCCGAAAACGAGCGGCTGGCCGCCTGGGCCAACCAGAACCAGGCCGTGCTGCTGAACATCCAGCGCCAGCCAGGGGCCAACGTCATCGAGGTGGTCGACCGCATCAAGCAGATGTTGCCGTCGGTCACCGACAACCTGCCAGCCGGGCTGGACGTCGTGGTGCTCACCGACCGTACCCAGACCATCCGCGCCGCGGTCAAGGACGTGCAGCACGAGCTGCTGATCGCCATCGTGCTGGTGGTGCTGGTGACGTTCCTGTTCCTGCGCCGGGTCAGCGCGACCATCATTCCGTCGATCGCCGTGCCCCTGTCGCTGGTAGGCACCTTTGGCGTCATGTACCTGGCCGGCTTCTCGATCAACAACCTCACGCTGATGGCCTTGACCATCGCCACGGGCTTCGTGGTCGACGATGCCATCGTCATGCTCGAGAACATTTCCCGGCACATCGAGGAGGGCGAGACGCCGATGCAGGCCGCGCTCAAGGGCGCCAGGCAGATCGGTTTCACCCTGATCTCGCTGACCTTCTCGCTGATCGCCGTACTGATCCCGCTGTTGTTCATGGCCGATGTGGTAGGCCGGTTGTTCCGCGAATTCGCCATTACCCTGGCGGTCGCCATCCTGATATCCCTGGTGGTATCGCTGACCCTGACGCCGATGATGTGTGCCCGGCTGCTCAAGCGCGAGCCCAAGGAAGAAGAACAAGGACGCTTCTATCGCGCCAGCGGCGCCTGGATCGACTGGCTGATCAGGCACTACGGCCGTGGCCTGCAGTGGGTGCTGCGCCATCAGCCGCTGACCTTGCTGGTCGCGGTGGGCAGCCTGGTGCTCACGGTCGTGCTGTACATGGCCGTGCCCAAGGGCTTCTTCCCGGTGCAGGACACCGGGGTGATCCAGGGCATTTCCGAGGCGCCGCAGTCGATTTCCTTCACCGCCATGAGCGAGCGCCAGCAGGCCTTGAGCAAGGTGATCCTGGCCGACCCGGCGGTGCAGAGCCTGTCCTCGTACATCGGCGTAGATGGTGACAACGCCACGCTCAACAGTGGGCGCCTGCTGATCAACCTCAAGACCCACGGCGAGCGCGACGAGACGGCGGCCCAGGTCATCGCCCGCCTGCAGCCGGAGGTCGACAAGCTGCTCGGCATCCGCCTGTTCATGCAGCCGGTACAAGACTTGAGCATCGAAGACCGGGTCAGCCGTACCCAGTACCAGTTCAGCCTGTCTTCGCCCGACGCCGACATGCTGGCGCAGTGGAGCGGCAAGCTGGTCGATGCCTTGCAGCAGCGCCCCGAGCTCACCGATGTCGCCAGCGACCTGCAGGACAAGGGCCTGCAGGTCTATCTGGTGATCGACCGCGATGCCGCCAGCCGCCTGGGCGTCAGCGTCTCGCAGATCACCAACGCCCTGTACGACGCCTTTGGCCAGCGGCAGATCTCGACCATCTATACCCAGGCGAGCCAGTACCGCGTGGTGCTCCAGGCCTCGGTCGCGGCAACCCTGGGCCCGCAGGCGCTGGAGCAGATCCACGTCAAGACCACCGATGGCGGGCAGGTGCGCCTGTCGAGCCTGGCGCGCATCGAGCAGCGCCAGGCCCAGCTGGCCATTGCCCATATCGGCCAGTTCCCGGCGGTGATGATGTCGTTCAACCTGGCGCCAGGCGTGGCCCTGGGCGAGGCGGTCAAGGCGATCGAGCAGGTGCAGCAGGAAATCGGCATGCCGCTGGGCGTGCAGACCCGCTTCCAGGGCGCCGCCGAAGCCTTCCAGGCCTCGCTGTCGAGCACCTTGCTGCTGATCCTGGCGGCCGTGGTGACCATGTACATCGTGCTGGGCGTGCTCTACGAGAGCTACGTGCACCCGGTGACCATCCTCTCGACCTTGCCGTCGGCGGCAGTCGGCGCCTTGCTGGCGCTGATCCTCAGCGGCAATGACCTGGGCATGATCGCGATCATCGGGATCATCCTGCTGATCGGTATCGTGAAGAAGAACGCCATCATGATGATCGACTTCGCCCTGGAGGCCGAGCGCAACCAGGGCATGGAGCCGCAGGCGGCGATCTACCAGGCGGCGCTGCTGCGCTTCCGGCCGATCCTCATGACCACGCTGGCCGCGCTGTTCGGCGCCGTGCCATTGATGCTCGCCACCGGCTCCGGCGCCGAGCTGCGCCAGCCCCTGGGCCTGGTGATGGTCGGCGGGTTGCTGGTCAGCCAGGTACTGACGCTGTTCACCACGCCGGTGATCTACCTGTACTTCGACCGGCTCGCGCGCCGCTGGCGCCGCCCGGCGGCCGATGCCCGGCAGGCCGACGCATGAACCTGTCCGCGCCTTTCATCCGCCGGCCCGTGGCGACCATGCTGCTGAGCCTGGCGATCATGCTGCTGGGCGGGGTCAGCTTCGGGCTGCTGCCGGTATCCCCGCTGCCGCAGATGGATTTCCCGGTGATCGTGGTCCAGGCCAGCCTGCCCGGTGCAAGCCCCGAGGTGATGGCCGCCACCGTGGCGACGCCGCTTGAGCGAAAGCTGGGCAGCATCGCCGGCATCACCACGCTGACCAGCAGCTCGAACCAGGGCTCGACCCGGGTGATCCTCGGTTTCGACCTGGACCGCGATATCGATGGCGCGGCGCGCGAGGTGCAGGCGGCGATCAACGCCACGCGCAACCTGTTGCCCAGCGGCATGAAGAGCATGCCCACGTACAAGAAGATCAACCCCTCGCAGGCGCCGGTCATGGTCTTGTCGCTGACCTCCGACGTGTTGCAGAAGGGGCAGCTGTATGACCTGGCCTCGACCATCCTGTCCCAGAGCCTGGCGCAGGTATCGGGGGTTGGGGAGGTGCAGATCGGCGGCAGCTCGCTGCCCGCGGTGCGCATCGAGCTCGAGCCACAGCTGCTCAACCAGTACGGCGTGGCGCTCGACGACGTCCGCCAGGCGGTGGCCAATGCCAACCAGCGCCGGCCGATGGGCTTTGTCGAAGACCCCGAGCGCAACTGGCAAGTGCGCGCCAACGACCAGCTGGAAACGGCCAAGGACTACGAACCGCTGGTGATCCGCTACCAGGACGGCTCGGTCCTGCGCCTGAGCCATGTCGCCAAGGTCAGCGACGGCGTCGAAAACCGCTACAACAGCGGCTTTTTCAACGACAAGAGCGCCGTGCTGCTGGTGATCAACCGCCAGACCGGCGCCAACATCATCGAGACGGTCGCGCAGATCAAGGCGCAGCTGCCGGCCCTGCAGTCGCTGCTGCCGGCCAGCGTCCAGCTGGACATCGCCATGGACCGCTCGCCGGTGATCAAGGCGACCCTGGCCGAAGCCGAGCACACCTTGCTGATCGCCGTGG
>JAQZAY010000200.1 GCA_029239415.1 Pseudomonas sp.
CATCGGCGGCGAAGAGCTGCACAACAATCACCACACCTATCCCAACTCGGCCAAGCTCTCGGTCAAGCGCTGGGAGTTCGACATGGGCTGGGCGTGGATACGCCTGTTCAGCCTGTTGCGCCTGGCCAAGGTGCAGCGCATCGCGCCCATCGCCCACCGGGTCGAAGGCAAGGGCAGCCTGGACATGGACACCGCCATGGCGATCCTCAACAACCGCTTCCAGATCATGGCCCAGTACCGCAACCTGGTGATCGGGCCCCTGGTCAAGCAGGAGCTGGCGCGGGTCGACGACTCGGTAAGGCATCAGTTCCGTCGTGCCAAGCGGCTGTTGTCGCGCGAGACCAGCCTGCTCGAAGACCGTCATCACGTGCGTATCGAATCGATGCTCGCCCACAGCCAGGCACTCAAGACCATCTACGAGAAGCGCCTGGCACTGCAGCAGATCTGGGTGCGCACCAGCGCCAACGGCCACGACCTGCTGGCCGCCATGAAGGACTGGATACACGAGGCCGAGGCCAGCGGCATCCAGTCGCTGCGCGACTTTGCCGGGCAGCTCAAGACTTATTCGCTGCGCCCTGCAAGCGCCTGACGCCGTTGATCGACAGGCTTGGCGACAGGCCATGTCGCCTGGAACTTTAGGCTAGGGTATTTATCAAACGCGCTATCGCCCGCGTGGCGGGCGAATCGCGCCGCACGCTCCCTCGCCGAGAGAAATACCGTGCACATGGTCAAGATCGATGCTCCCTCGTATTCCGGCGCCCAGCCGCCTGAAGCCGCGCAGACCCTGCTCGCGCTGCTGCATGCCCAAGGCGAAGTGGCCCGCCTGACCGAACGCGAACGGCTGTACAGCTCGTTGCTCGACAGCGTCAATGCCGTACTCTGGGCGTTCGACTGGGAAAGCCGCCAGGTGCTCTATGTCAGCCCCGCGTACGAGCGCATCTTCGGCCGCCCGGCCAGCCTGGTGCTGGCCGACTTCAACGAGTGGCGCGACAGCATCTATCCCGACGACCTCGACTACGCCGAGCACAGCATGGCCCAGGTGCTGGTCAACGGTGCCGTGGAAGACCGCGAGTACCGCATCATCACGGGCGACGGCCAGGTGCGCTGGCTCAGCGACAAGTGTTTCATCAACCAGCAGAACGAACCCGGGCAGCGGGTGATCATCGTCGGCATCGCCGAGGACATCACCGAGAAGAAGCAGCTCGAAGGCGAACTGCAACGCCTGGCCACCACCGACGTGCTGACCCAGAGCAGCAACCGCCGGCACTTCTTCGACTGCGCCCGCCAGGCGTTCGACAAGGCGCGTGAAGAGGGCGAGCCCTTGGCATTCCTGTTGCTGGATATCGATGATTTCAAGCAGATCAACGACAGCTACGGGCACCAGGAAGGCGACCAGGTGCTGCAGCGGATCGCCGACAGTGGCAAGGCCGTGTTGCGCCGGGGTGATCTGTTCGGTCGGATTGGCGGAGAGGAATTTGCCGCCGTGTTCCCGGGCTGCACCGCCCAGGTGGCCGAGCAGATCGCCGAGCGGCTGCAGCGCGAGATCCAGCGCTTGAGCTTCAGCCATGGGCAACAGGTGTATGGCGTCACGGTAAGCCAGGGGTTGACCGGGCTGGGGGACGAGGATGCAAGCCTCGATGTCCTCTTTGCCCGGGCAGATGCCGCGATGTACCAGGCCAAGCGGCAGGGGAAGAACCAGATCGTTCGGGGATGAGGTTGGCCGGGCTGGCCTCTTAGCATCAAGACAATCCATCGCTGATCGCCTTCGGATATTTCCCACAGCGCTTTGGGAGACGTGAGCATTGCCAGGGAAATGCCTCAGGCTTAACGTCGCAGAACCATGGCAGCCGGACGCGAGCAGACTTCGGTCTGGCCGTGATTTCGTGGGCACGGTCTTCTCACCTCGCGTCTGGCTGCCACCATTTGGTGAGAGCAACTGTCTCGATAAGACCTGGCAAGTCAGCTCTACAGGCATAGCAGTGCTATCAGGCCTGCGTCGGACCTGCGGGAGCGGCTTTAGCCGCGAAGAGGTCGACGCGGTGCCTGGCACCGGCTGCGCCGGTGTTCGCGGCTGAATCTCCCACGAATTTCCAGCACCACACCAGATGAGCACGGTTCCATTCAAAACCGCTGCAACTCCTCCTGACCGCACCCAATACCCTGATGCTGTAAGACAAATCTGAATCTCAAGCCAAAAGCTTTAGCGCTGATTGCGTTCGGAAGTATCCTACAGCCGCTTCGGAAGCTTCCGTCTTGGCAGGGAAATACCACAGGGTTAACGTCGCCGGGTCGCCAAATTTGGCGATCGGGTGTGAGAAGCCCAGTGTATTCCAGAAAAAGCTTCCATTTATGGCAGCCGCGTGCGAGCAGACTTCGGTCTGGCCGTGATGCTCTGGACACGGTCTTCTCACCTCGCACTCGGCTGCCACCCTATCTGTGAGAAGGTTGGGGTGTGTTGCTCCCACAAGACATATTCGGAGCTTCATCATGAAAAAGATCGTCCCTGATCCACCCGCCAAACTCATCACCACCCCCTACTTCTCCATCCACTCCGAAATGATCCCCCCGGACGCCCTGGCCCACGCCAGCGAACTGTTGCGCGGCGCCGAAGACACCCTCGACCAGCTCCGCCGAGACCACGGGGCCGAACCCCGCTTGAACATGCTGGCCAACGTGATGCACTCGACCGAGATGGCCCGGGCGCTCGTCGAGCATGCCCTGCGCAAGATCTAAGCGAGGAGTGATGGAATGAACAACGTTGCAATCGCCCACACGACCGCAGGCAAGGAAACCTTCCTGGAGCTGTTCCGCATCCAGCCCGGCATCCCGTTCGATCGAGCCTTCGACGAACTGTCGATGCTGCTCGGCTGCATCCGGCACCTGACCTTCGAAGCCGAGATGGAAAAAGACCGCATCGCCCTCAGCGCGGCCCACTACCTCAGCGCGTTCGCCAAGGCGCTCATCAACGACATGGAGCTGGCCCGGCAGCGCAATCGCTGAGCCGCGAGATGAAATATCTCAGAAAGCAAAAAACCGAGCCTAGGCTCGGTTTTTTTGGAAACCTTAGGTGAAATCCTATCCTTAGCTGCACAGCTAATAACCGCTCTGGAGCTAATGATAGGTTATTTGCTAACCAACCAACCGTCCCAACTCCCCCGCCCCAATCTTCAACAACCGCGCCGTCTTCCCTTCCGCCAGCCTCTCCACCCCTACCCCCTGCGGCAACCGCGCCAGCTGCCCGGCCAGGTTCATGGCCAGGATCTCCCGCGAATACACGCCCCCGCCCAATTGATAGATCGACGCGATCAATTCGCGCAGGGCCAGCGGCAACCGCCAGCGGGTGCGCAACGCCGAGCCGAACGCCGCGGCAAAGGCCTCAAGCGATTTTTCGATATCCCGCTCGTCCAGCTCGCCTCCCGCCAATCGCCATTCCTGCAAGCAGCGCAATACCGCCAGGTCTCCCAGGCAGTGCAGCAAGCCCGCGCAATAGCAGCGTTCCTGCTCGAGCCCGAACTGGCGCGCCAGGCTGCTGGCGAACTCGGCGGTGTGCAGCGACAGCTTCCAGTAGTGCTCGGCATGCCGGGCCAGCTCCGGGTCGCTGAGCCGGGCGCTGCGCTTGAGGGTCAGGCCGAGGATGAGGTTCATGCTCTGGAGCGTGCCGAGCCTGTTCAGCGCCTGCAGCAGGCCCGTCACCGAAGCTTCGCGGTGCAGGGCGGCGCTGTTGGCCGCGGCGATCAGCACGGCGGTGATCTGCGGATCATCGCGCACCTCGGCCTCAAGCACCCTGAGGTCCAGCCCCTGGGGATTGAGCGCACGCTTGAGCGCCGCCTGCACATCGGCAAACAGCGGCCCGCCGTCGGCAGTGGCGCGTTTGTGCTCGAGAAAACGCGCCAGTGTGATCCCGGGCTGCAACGGCGGCACGGGGCAGGCGATCTGCTCGCCAACCTGCAGCAGCAGGGTTTCCAGGCGCTGGCGCAGGGCGTCCATGTTTAACGGCTTGGTCAGGTAGGCAGTAGGCGCAAGGGGCAGCGCCTCGCGCACGCTGGTGTTGTCGCTGCGGCTGCTCATGAGGATGAACGGCAAGGCCGGCTGGCGCCCCTTGGCGCGCACGCTGCGCAGCAGGTCGAGGCCGTCGATGCCGGGCAGCTCGCGGGAGGCGATGATCAGGTCGGGCAAGCTGGCCAGGGCAGCCAGGGCCTGGGAGCCATCGGCGCAGACCTGCAGGCGGGCATCGCAGCGCACGCTGAGCAGCATCTGGCTCAGCATGTCGCGCACCCAGGGGTCACCCTCGGCTATCAGTACGCAAGGGGGAACGGGGTCTGCAGCGCTCATGGGTCGATCTCCAGGCAAGCCTCAACGTGCACTCCTGTGCACTTCCAGGTAAATCCTGCGCCAACATTAGCGTTCCGCGCTTTGCTTGGGCACAAAAAAACCCGCCGAAGCGGGTTTTTTTAACGCGTTACAGCTCAGGCCAGCTCAGCGAAGCACTCTTCGATGATTGCCAGGCCCTTGTCCAGTTGCTCGTCCGGTGCGGTCAGCGGCACCAGGATACGCAGGACGTTGCCGTAGGTACCGCAAGACAGCAGGATCAGGCCCTTCTCGCGCGCCTTGGCAACCACCTGGTTGACGGCAGCGGCGTTCGGGGTCAGCGAGCCCTTGGCGTCGAAGACTTCGACCGCGATCATCGAGCCCAGGCCACGCACGTCGCCGATGATCGGGTGCTTGTCCTGGATCTGCTTGAGGCCTGCGATCAGGCGCTCGCCAACCGCCTTGCTGCGGTCGAGCAGGTTTTCTTCCTCGAACACTTCGATCACCGCCAGGGCGGCGGCGCAGGCGATCGGGCTACCGGCGTAGGTGCCGCCCAGGCCACCTGGCGCGATGGCGTCCATGTACTCGGCCTTGCCACACACACCGGCCAGCGGGAAGCCGCCGGCGATGGACTTGGCGAAGGTGGTCAGGTCAGGCGCGACGCCCATCTGTTCCATGGCGAAGAAGGTACCGGTACGGCCAGCGCCGGTCTGCACTTCGTCGGCGATCAGCAGGATGCCGTGCTGGTCGCACAGGGCGCGCAGGCGCTGCATGAACGCTTTGGGCGCGGTGATGAAACCGCCTTCGCCCTGGACTGGCTCGATGATGATGGCAGCGATGTCACGCGGCTCGGCATCGTTCTTGAACACGCGCTCGATCGAAGCGATCGAGTCGTCGATGCTGATGCCGTGCAGCTCGTTCGGGAACAGTGCGCGGAACACGCCGCCTGGCATCAGGCCCATGCCGGCCGAGTACGGGACGACCTTGCCGGTCAGGCCCAGGGTCATCATGGTACGGCCGTGGTAGCCACCGGTGAAGGCGATCACGCCAGCACGGCCGGTGGCGGCACGGGCGATCTTGACGGCGTTCTCAACGGCTTCGGAGCCGGAAGTGACCAGCAGGGTCTTCTTCTCGAAGTCGCCCGGGACCTTGGCGTTGATCTTTTCGCACAGCTCGACGTAAGGCTCGTAGGCCAGCACCTGGAAGCAGGTGTGGCTGACCTTGGTCAGCTGCTGTTGCACGGCGGCGACGACCTTGGGGTGCAGGTGACCGGTGTTGAGCACCGCGATACCACCGGCGAAATCGATGAACTCGCGGCCTTCGACGTCAGTGACGGTGGCGTTGCTCGCGGTATCGACGAAAATCGGGTGGATCTGGCCGACGCCACGTGGGACGGCGTTGACACGGCGTTGCATCAGGGATTCGTTGGTCTTGCTCATATTGCCCTCATTGCGCCACGACGCAGTGGCGCTTTTATTCGGGGGTGGCTGGGATTCGACTGCGCGCAGCATGCGTTGATCGACCGGCGCAATGGCCCTGGCCACCAGGTGACGCGGTATGAAAAAGGCCAGCGAGACGTCGCTCTCGCGCCCCGCTGGCAGAGGTAAAGCTTAGCGTGCGATCAGATGCTCAGGCACAGGTACTTGATCTCGAGGTAGTCCTCGATGCCGTACTTGGAGCCTTCGCGGCCCAGGCCCGAGGCCTTGATGCCGCCGAACGGCGCGACTTCGTTGGAGATCAGGCCGGTGTTGATGCCGACCATGCCGTATTCCAGCGCCTCGGCGACACGGAACACGCGGCTCATGTCGCGCGCATAGAAGTACGAGGCCAGGCCGAACTCGGTGTCGTTGGACATGGCGATGACTTCGGCCTCGTCCTTGAAGCGGAACAGCGGCGCCAGCGGGCCGAAGGTCTCTTCCTTGGCGACGGCGGCGCTCTTCGGCACGTCGACCAGGATGGTCGGCTCGAAGAAGTTGCCTTCGATCAGGTTGCCACCGGAGAGCACCTTGGCGCCTTTGCTGACCGCGTCCTGGATGTGCTCCTGGACCTTGGCGACTGCCTTGCCATCGATCAGGGGACCTGTGGTGGTGCCGTCTTCCAGGCCATTGCCGATCTTCAGCTTGGCCACGGCGGCCTTGAGCTTCTCGGCGAACGCGTCGTAGACGCCGTCCTGCACGTAGATACGGTTGGCGCAGACGCAGGTCTGGCCGTTGTTGCGGTACTTGGAGATGATCGCGCCCTCGACCGCCTTGTCGAGATCGGCGTCGTCGAACACGATGAACGGGGCGTTGCCACCCAGCTCCAGGGACACCTTCTTGATGTCCTTGGCGCATTCTTCCATCAGCTGGCGACCGATTTCGGTGGAGCCGGTGAAGGACAGCTTGCGCACGATGGAGTTGCCGGTCAGCTCGGTGCCGATGTCGCCGGCGCTGCCGGTGACCACGCTGAACACGCCCGCCGGGATGCCGGCGCGGGTGGCCAGCTCGGCCAGGGCCAGGGCGGAGTACGGGGTCTGCGAGGCAGGCTTGAGCACCATGGTGCAGCCAGCGGCCAGGGCCGGGCCGGCCTTGCGGGTGATCATCGCCGCCGGGAAGTTCCACGGGGTGATGGCCGCGGTCACGCCGATCGGCTGCTTGATGACGATCAGGCGCTTG
>JAQZAY010000201.1 GCA_029239415.1 Pseudomonas sp.
CTCACTGCTCATGCTTGCTCCTGCTGGCGCACCTGCGATTCTGGGCAATGATAATGGTACAGGCCGGCCGCGCCGGCAACCGCCTGAACGGCATGGGACCGCGGACCCACCGATCACTCCCGATGAACTTCGCTCCAGTCGCGACTTCACAAGCAGTACCAACTGGGCAAGAGATATGAACATGCCTCGCTCCTCCATACACAAAGCGGGTGTCGTCCTGCTCGATACGCGGGAACGGACCACCGAGCACGAGCACGCTGTGCACCTCAAGCTCGGTCACTACCTGGCCGGCCTGCTCGGCACCGAGATGATCGATCCAGATACCGCGCCAACCCGCGGGGCAGAATTCTACTACCTGCCCACGGCGACCCTGATCGGCGCAGCCCACTACGCCACACTGGGCATCACCAGCGAAGCCGATTTGTTCGGCGGGCTGGTCGAGCATCCTTACATGGCTACCAAGGCAATTTCGCACCCACTGCTCGAGGGCGCCAGTTGCCCTCCAGGCTGGACCGATGACTTCGCACGCCACGCCGGCGATGCCTTGCTGCGCGGCTACACCGTGTTCAGCAAGGCCGATGCGCGCCGCGCCGCGCAGCAGCTGCTGCTCGATGGCCCGGCCAGGATCAAGCCGGTTCAGGCCTGCGCCGGGCGCGGGCAGCATGTCATCCACCAGCTCGAGGCGCTCGAGCCTGTGCTCGCCGGGATGGACGACGACACGCTGGCGCTCTGGGGGCTGGTGCTTGAAGAGAACCTGGCGCAGGTAGAGACCTTCAGCGTCGGTCAGGCACGGGTCGCCGGCCTGACCTGCAGCTATTACGGCACCCAGCAGCTTACCCACGATCACCAGGGCGTCGAGGTGTACGGGGGGTCCGAACTGATGGTGGTGCGCGGCGGCTATCACGCGTTGCTACGGCTCTCGCTTGAAGATCACCTGCGTCTCGCGATCACCCAGGCCATGGCCTACGAAGAAGCCGCGCAGCGTTGCTTCCCAGGCTTCATCGCCTCGCGGCGCAACTATGACATCGCTCGCGGGCTGGACCACCAGCAGCAGCCGCGCAGCGGTGTGCTCGAACAGTCCTGGCGCATTGGTGGCGCCAGCAGCGCCGAGATCCTCGCCCTGCAGGCATTTGCCGATGATCCACGGCTCGACCGCGTACGAGCTTCCAGCCACGAAGTCTTCGGCAGGCCTGAACTGCCTGAAGACGCCACCCTCTTCTATCAAGGAGAAGATAGTGAACTCGGACAACTCAGCAAATACGCGCGCATCCGCGTCCATGACCATCCATAGCGAATCCCTCGAACTGCAGGTCGACGGCGAAAGCATTGCCGGCACCCTCGTCAGCCCTGGCAGCAAGATGCCGGGCATCCTTTTCGTCCACGGCTGGGGAGGCAGCCAGCAACGTGACCTGGCCCGTGCCCGCCAGATCACCGGGCTGGGTTGCGTCTGCATGACCTTCGACCTGCGAGGCCATGAGAAAACCGCCAGCCAGCGCCTGAGCGTGACGCGCGAACAGAACCTGGACGACCTCATCGCCGCCTACGACAGGCTGGTCAGCCACCCGGCCGTGGACAGCGGAGCCATCGCCCTGATCGGTAGCAGTTATGGCGGCTACCTGGCGACGCTACTGACCACGCTGCGTCCGGTCAAGTGGCTGGCCCTGCGGGTTCCGGCGCTCTACTGGGACGATGAATGGCAAGTGCCCAAGCAGGCGCTGGACCGCCAGCGCCTGCAGGACTATCGCCAACGCGTGCTCGGCCCAGGCGACAACCGCGCTCTGGCCGCCTGCGTGGACTTCCGCGGTGATGTGCTGCTGGTGGAGTCGGAACATGATGACTACGTGCCCCACAACACGTTGATGAGCTACCGGTCAGCCTTCATCAACGCTCATTCGCTGACCCATCGGATCGTCGATGGCTCCGATCATGCGCTCTCAAGCGAGGAAAGCCAGAAAGCCTACAGTGCGATGCTGGGCTCGTGGATCAGCGAGATGGTCATCGGGGCGCGTCTGGACCGCTACCCCCACTACGCGCCATGGTATGCCTGAAGAGCGCAACGCTGGCGCGCCCCCCCCGCCAGCACTCAGATCACCACGTTACGCACGAAACGGGTCACCGCCTGGCTGTCATTGCGATAGGCATGACGGCAGTTGCTGGCGAAGGCAAAGAAATCACCTGCCCGCAACTGGTGCTCCTGGTCCTCGATCACCAGGGTCAGGCAACCTTCGAAGACGTACACCTGCTCGCTCCAGCCATCGGCGTCGATATCGCTGGGATAGTGCTCGCCTGGCTCCAGACGCCATTCCCACAGCTCGACCTCGCGGCTGGCCGGGCAACTGGCCAGCAGCACGGCCCTGCTACCAGGTTGCTCACCCGCCCAGGCCAGCTCGTTGATCCGCCGGGAATCGCGCTGATCCGGCGCCTGGATCAGGAAGCTGAACGCCACGCCCAGCGCCTGCGCGATCAGATCGAGCGTCGTCAGGCTGACATTGTTTTCGCCGCCTTCGATCGCCACGAGCATGCGTCTGCTGACCCCGGACCGCTGCGCGAGGGCACTCTGGCTCAGGCCCGCGGCGGTGCGCAGGCGACGGATGTTCTGGCTGACGTGCTGCAGCACCGACGCCCGGTGACTGGAATCTTTGTGCACTATATTGCTCACTAGTAGGGTCTGCGCAGTATACTGCCCACTTTGCGCGCAATTGTGCGACGCCCCATCCGAGTGTGCAAGTCCATGACCCGACCCGCCAGTGCAGAACGCCCTTCCCTTTCATTTCAACTGAGCAAGGCCGAGCTGGTGCTGGTATTCATCACCATGCTGTGGGGCGGTACGTTCCTGCTGGTCCACAACGTGATGAGCGTCAGCGGACCGATGTTCTTCGTCGGCCTGCGCTTCGCGGCGGCCGCGCTGTTCGTCGGGCTGGTATCGCTGCGGTCGCTGTCCGGACTGACCTGGACAGAGCTCAAGGCGGGGATGCTGATCGGCGTGACCATCATGCTTGGCTACGGCTTGCAGACCATGGGCCTGCAGACCATCAGCAGCAGTCAATCGGCGTTCATCACGGCACTCTACGTCCCGTTCGTGCCGCTGCTGCAATGGCTGGTCCTTGGCCGTCGCCCAGGCCTGATGGCAAGCCTCGGCATCTGCCTGGCATTCGTCGGCCTGATGCTGCTGGCGGGCCCGCAGGGAGGCTCCCTGCATTTCAGCGAGGGAGAGATCGTCACCCTGGTGAGCGCCGTGGCGATCGCCGCCGAGATCATCCTGATCAGCCGCTACGCGGGCAGGGTCGACGTACGTCGGGTGACCGTGGTGCAACTGGCCACGGCATCGGCCTTGTCCTTCATGATGGTGGCGCCGACCCAGGAGAGCCTGCCTGGATTTTCCTGGCTGCTGTTGCTCAGTGCCCTGGGCCTGGGTGCCATGAGCGCGGTGATTCAAGTGGCGATGAACTGGGCCCAGAAATCGGTGTCCCCCACCAGGGCCACATTGATCTATGCGGGCGAGCCGGTCTGGGCAGGGATTGTCGGGCGCCTGGCTGGCGAGCGCTTGCCAGGCGTCGCGCTGATCGGCGGCGGGTTGATCGTGATAGCCGTGGTGGTCAGCGAGCTGAGGCTCAAGCGCCGCCCGGGCATGCTCTCGCCGCAGGGCGACGATTGCCAGACCGAGGGGGAGCCGGGACGGTGACCGATGGATTGAAATCCCCTGCCTTGTAAAAAACTGTTATAAAAAACCTAGTTACCACACTGCCTTTGTAGGATCCTGAGACAGCTTGCGTGTTGGTGATACACCAGACGCCACGTATGATCCTTGGCAAACTCCTGCAGATTAGAACGCTATGTCCTTGATAGTGCTATTGCTTCTGCCGTTTGTCGGTAGTTGCCTGGCGGCTGTCCTGCCGCACAACGCCCGTAACACCGAGTCGTTGCTGGCCGGTCTCGTTGCCTTGGTTGGCACCATCCAGGTAGCGTTGCTGTACCCGCAGATCGCTGACGGCGGGATCATCCGCGAGGAATTCCTCTGGCTGCCAAGCCTGGGCCTGAACCTGGTCCTGCGCATGGATGGCTTCGCCTGGCTGTTTTCCTTGCTGGTACTGGGCATCGGCACGCTGGTCGCGCTCTACGCGCGCTACTACATGTCGCCGCAAGACCCGGTACCGCGTTTCTTCGCCTTCTTCCTGGCATTCATGGGCGCCATGCTCGGCCTGGTGATCTCGGGCAACCTGATCCAGCTGGTGTTCTTCTGGGAACTGACCAGCCTGTTCTCCTTCCTGCTCATCGGCTACTGGCATCACCGCAGCGATGCGCGCCGTGGCGCCTACATGGCACTGATGGTCACCGGCGCCGGCGGCTTGTGCTTGCTGGTGGGGGCATTGCTGCTTGGCCATGTGGTCGGCAGCTATGACCTGGACAAGGTCCTCGCGGCTGGCGAGCAGATCCGCCAGCATGCGCTGTATCCGGTATTACTGCCGCTGATCCTGATCGGCGCCCTGACCAAGAGCGCACAGTTCCCCTTCCAGTTCTGGCTGCCCCATGCGATGGCCGCCCCCACCCCGGTGTCCGCCTATTTGCATTCGGCGACCATGGTCAAGGCGGGCGTGTTCCTGCTGGCACGGCTATGGCCTGTGCTTTCGGGCACGGAAGAATGGTTCTGGATCGTCGGCGGCGCGGGTGCCTGCACCTTGGTGCTCGGCGCTTTCGCCGCCATGTTCCAGAACGATCTCAAGGGACTGCTCGCCTACTCCACGATCAGCCACCTGGGCCTGATCACCCTGCTGCTGGGCCTGAACAGCCCGCTGGCCGCCGTGGCGGCCGTCTTTCACATTCTCAACCACGCCACGTTCAAGGCCTCGCTGTTCATGGCGGCAGGAATCATCGACCATGAAAGCGGCACACGGGACATTCGCCGCCTCAGTGGGCTGTTCCGACTGATCCCCTTCACCGCCACCCTGGCGATGGTGGCCAGCGCCTCCATGGCCGGGGTGCCGTTGATGAACGGCTTCCTGTCCAAGGAGATGTTCTTCGCCGAAACCGTGTTCATCAGCGCGAGCGCCTGGATCGAGCTCGCCCTGCCGGTCATAGCGACGCTCGCCGGTACCTTCAGCGTGGCGTATGCGCTGCGCTTCACGGTCGACGTATTCTTCGGGCCGCCTGCCAAGGACCTGCCGCACCAGCCGCACGAGCCACCCCGCTGGATGCGCGCGCCTGTCGAGCTGCTGGTGTTGACGTGCCTGGTGGTCGGTATCTTCCCCGCTCAATCGGTCGGCCCGCTGCTCGCCGCAGCGGCGCTGCCGGTGGTGGGCGGCAGCCTGCCGGAGTACAGCCTGGCCATCTGGCATGGCTGGAACGCGCCTTTGATCATGAGCCTGATCGCCATGTGCGGGGGCGTCCTGCTCTACCTGGTGCTGCGCGAGCAACTGCGCCGCGGGCGCTTCCGCAACCCGCCCTTGATCGAGCGCTTCAATGGAAAGCGCTTGTTCGAACGTGGCCAGGTCCATCTGATGCGACTGGCGCGTCGTGTCGAACTGCTGCTGACGACCCGCCGCCTGCAGTCACAGCTGTTCATGTTGGCGCTGGCCGCCTTCCTCGCGGGCCTTGTACCCATGTTCTACAGTGGGCTCAGCTGGGGTGAACGGCCCAAGATCCCGGGGTCAGGGGTATTCGTCGCCTTGTGGGTCATCGCCATTGCCTGCGCAGTCGGCGCCGCCTGGCAGGCCAAGTACCATCGACTCGCCGCCCTGACCATGGTCAGCGTCTGCGGTCTGATGACCTGCATCACCTTTGTCTGGTTCTCAGCGCCCGACCTCGCGCTGACCCAGCTGGTGGTCGAGGTGGTCACCACCGTGCTCATTCTGCTCGGCCTGCGCTGGCTGCCGCGGCGTATCGAGGGTGTCTCGCCCTCGGCCGGCAGCCTGGAGCGGGCACGCCTGCGACGCTTGCGCGACCTGCTGCTGGCGGGACTGGTCGGTGGCGGCATGGCCCTGCTCTCCTATTCCATGCTTACCCGCCCGACACCCAACGACATCTCGACGTTCTACCTGAGCCGCGCCCTGCCGCAAGGAGGGGGCACCAACGTGGTGAACGTCATGCTGGTCGACTTCCGCGGCTTCGACACCCTGGGCGAGATAACCGTGCTGGTGGCGGTCTCGCTGACGGTGTTCGCCCTGCTGCGGCGCTTCCGCCCGCCCAAGGAAAGCATGCAGTTGCCCGCGCAGCAGCGCCAGCTGGCCCCCGACCTGGTGACCGACCTGATCAACCCACGGCATGCCGCCGACACCGCGCTGGGTTTCATGATGGTGCCCGCAGTGCTGGTACGCCTGCTGCTCCCGGTCGCCGTGCTGGTATCGATGTACCTGTTCATGCGCGGGCACAACCAGCCAGGCGGCGGCTTCGTGGCTGGGCTGGTGATGTCGGTTGCCTTCATCCTCCAGTACATGGTCGCGGGCACCCAGTGGGTCGAGGCGCAGATGAGGCTACGACCGCTTCGCTGGATGGGCACCGGGCTACTGTGCGCGACGCTTACCGGTGCCGGCGCCATGGCCCTGGGCTACCCGTTCCTGACCACCCACACCGCGCACCTGCACCTGCCCATGCTCGGTGACATCCACGTGGCCAGCGCGCTGTTCTTCGACATCGGCGTGTTCACCGTGGTGGTCGGCTCGACGCTGCTGATCCTTACCGCTCTGGCGCACCAGTCCGTACGTGCCTATCGCCCCGGCAGCCAGCCAAAAACCAGCCAAGCGGGAGCCGCCTGATGGAAGAAGTCATCGCAATCGCCATCGGCGTCCTGTCCGCCTCCGGGATCTGGCTGATCCTGCGGCCACGCACCTACCAGGTGATCATGGGCCTGTGCCTGCTGTCCTATGGGGTCAACCTGTTCATCTTCAGCATGGGCAGCCTGTTCATCGACAAGGAGCCGATCATCAAGGATGGCGTGCCCC
>JAQZAY010000202.1 GCA_029239415.1 Pseudomonas sp.
AGGGCCTCCCTTTTTTTTGCCTTCGGCCAAACATTGTCAGGGGGCCGGGGTCAGAGCCTGCGTTCAGAATCCATCCTCAAGAAAAAGAAGGTACCTCCATGCGTTCGACTCTACTCATCCTGCTTGTCCTGATGGCCAGCCCCTGGGCCCAGGCAGAGCTGATCGACGAAGTGAACGACCGCGGCGAGCTGCGTATCGCGGTGCAGGCCGACAGCCCGCCCTTCAGCTTCAAGGAACACGAGCGGCTGACCGGCTTTGCGATCGAGCTGGGACAGGTGCTGGCTGCTGAGCTGGATGTGCGAGCCGAGTTCCTCGAGACACCTGCCGAACAGGTCCTGCCCGGCGTTGAAAGCGGCAAGTACGATATCGCTCTTGACCAGGTGAACGCCGGCGAGCAATTCGATGGACGCGTCGAGGTGAGCCAGCCTTACCAGGCCCGTCAGGATGGCAAGCCGTCGCTGGTGATCCCCTTCCAGAAAGGCAACCCTGCGTTTCGCAGCGCCGTGGACAATGCCTTGCAGCGCATCAAGGACGACGGCCGCCTGACAGCCCTGCAACAGAAGTGGCTCGAGAAGAAGGACGACGCCCCGGCGCAGCCGTAGCCTGACGGGTCAGGCTCGGTGGTCGATCCTGCGCTCAGAACGGCTCATTGCCACGGCGCCGGAACCAGCCGGTCAAGGACAGGCGGTCACGTCGGGACGGCAGCACCTCGTGGAGAATGTCGCCCGACAGGAACACCACCAGGCAACCGGCGCAAGGCTGTACATCGTGGACCACCCCGTCGGCCAGGCTCATGCGCAGCTGGCCGCCATCGCCGGGCTGCCAGTGCTCGTTGAGGTAGATGATCGCCGAGACCATGCGCCGGTCATCATCGCGAAAACGGTCCAGGTGCTGGCGGTAGAAGGCTCCAGGCGGGTACATCGCAAAATGGCACTCGAACTCTTCGAGCCCCAGGAACAGCCCGCGGTTGAGTGCCTGGCGCAGGCTCTCCATGACATCCAGGTAACGGTCGCAGACCGCTGCCTGGCCGGGCTCGATCCACTGGATATGGTCGCCACGGATGCGCTCGACCACCTCCTGGGCGGCACCGCGCCCGACACTGGCCGGTGCCAGCTCGCCCTCGGCGGCGCGTTGCAGGCATTCGGCCGCAAGCGCCAGGCTCAGGTCCTGGGGCAGAAACAGATCGTGCTGCGACCAGCCACGAGTGGCCAGGTCATCGACGATACGCAATAGCGAAGGGTGATCGGGAGAGATGTGCATGGCGCGCATAGTATCCATCCGCCACACAAACCGACAGCGCCACTTGGCCGAGAGTGTGCGATGGTATCTCGACAAAGACAGGCCCTGTTACGGACAATGGCTGCCTGCCGACAGGAGTGTTGAATGCGTCGTTCGTTTTGCTTGCTGCTGATGCTGTGCTGCGCCACGCCTGTCTGGGCAGACAGCCTCGATCAACTGTACAAGGCCGCCGGCTGGCCCGACCAGCGCGCCCACTTCATCGATGCCGTCGGCGCCGCCCAGCAACGCTATCGCAACAGCCTGCCGCCTGCGGTCTACCAGGCCTTGGTCAGCAACAGCAACCAGCGCTTCCAGGCCCAGGCAATGGACCGCCGCGCCCAGGCGCAGCTGCGCGCCAACCTCGAGGACCCGCAGCCCGCGCTGGGCTTTTTCCAGTCGCCGCTGGGACGCAAGGTGGTCGCCGCCGAACTGCTCGCCACCCGTAGCGACCAACTGGCCAAGCACGCCGGGGGCCTGCCCAAGATGGCCGCCAGCGATGACCGCAGGTTGGCCATCGGTCATCTGGTCCAGGCCCTGCCGGCCCGCGAGGCGGGCGCCGAGGTCAGCCTGGCGATCGCCGGCGTCGCGGCCGACAGCCTCAGCTCGATGCTCCCGGGGCTGTTCGGTGGCGGCCAGGCCCAGGGCATGCTCGAAGGCCAGCGCCAGCGCCTGATGCAACAGATCGGCGATGACCTCGACAACACGCTGCTGTATGTCTACCGCGAGCTGTCCGACCCCGAGCTCGAAGAATTCGCCACCTTTGCCGAATCCCCCGAGGGCAAGGCGTACTACAAGGCCGCCCTGGCAGCGATTCGTGCAGGACTCGCGGTCGGCCAGAACGCCACGGACCTCAAGTGATCAGCCCAGGCGCTGGTCGATGAAGGCGAAATAGCGCTCGCGAATGCCGGGCAGTTCGTTGACCAGATGGTGCCGTGCCTCGGGCAGCATCAGGATCTGCGGGTCCGCGAACTTGGCCTTCAGCACCTTGAGGTTGTAGGGCCAGTCCACCGTGCCATCCGCTTCGCCTTGCACGATCAGGGGCCGCCTCGGACTGCTCGGTGCCGACTCTATTCGCTTGATCCAGCTCACCAGTGCACCGACCCAGGCCGTCGGCAAGCGCCGTGGCTGCAGCGGATCAGCCTGCAGGAACGGCAGGAACCGCGGATCATTGCTGTTCTCGCTGAAGCGCCGGTCGATGCCGCTGACGAAATGGCGCAAGACTCGATAACTGAGCTTCGACCAATACCAGGCGCGTGGGCGCACCAGCGGTGCCAGCAGGATCGCCTGCCCATCCACCGGGCTGCGCTCTCCCTCATGCAACAGGTGATCGACCACGATCGCCCCGCCGGTGCTCTGCCCGCACAGGTGCCAGGGGCGTGGCAAGTCGAGCTGCCGAGCTTGTTCGAACAGCGCTTGCAGCATGTGCTGGTAGACCAGGAAGTCGTCGATGCTGGCCCGCTCGCCGCTGGACAGGCCATGCCCCGGCAGATCGCAGGCGATGACCGCAAAGCCCTGGCCCAGCGCCCATTCGACCACATGCCGGTAGAGGCCCATGTGATCGTAGAAGCCGTGCAACACAAAGAGCGTTGCCACCGGCGCCTCGGGCAGCCATACCTGCCCGACCAGATCGAAGCCGTCGATCTGCAGGCCGCCAAGCCAGCCTTGGCCAGGCAGAGTGTAGTAGCGCTGGTAGTTCAGCGCCTGGGCTGACAATGGCTGGCGCGCCGCCAGCGGGGCAAGGCTGGCACGCAGCAGGTCGGGGTGGAAAGACGCAGGCATCGGTTGAATCCAGATTGATCGAGCGCAGATAGTCGGGTGTGCGTGCCGTCGTGGCAAGCGGGCGGGCACCCCGACGCGGTCATCGCGGGACCGGCTGGCGCACCCGCGCGGGATTTCCCATCGCCGTCGCCCCCGCCGGCACGTCGCGCGTCACCACGCTGCCTGCGCCAATCACCGCGTTATCGCCAATCGTAACCCCTGCCAGGATGATCGCCGCGCCGCCGATCCACACGTTGTTGCCAATGCTGACCGGCCGCCCGCTTTCAAGCCCGGTACGGCGCAAGTCGGGGTCCATGGGGTGCTCGGCGGTGTAGACCTGTACCCCGGGGCCGATCTGGCAGTCGTCGCCGATGCTCACGGGCAGCACGTCGAGGATCACGCAGTTGAAGTTCATGAAGGTATTGGCGCCAATACGAATGTTGTAGCCGTAGTCGCAACAGAACGGCGCGCGGATCACCGTGCCCTCGCCGACTTCGCCAAAGTGCTCGACCAGCAACGCATGGCGCGCTTCGTTGAACAGGTCGGTGCTGTGGTTGTAGCGTTGCATCCACTGCCTGTTCGCGGTCTGTTCGGCCTGCAGCTCGGGACTGCCGGCATGATAGAGCTCGCCTGCGAGCATCTTCTGTTTTTCGCTGAGGGACATGCTGGCGCCTCCTGGGGGCTATTCTCTGAGCGCATCTATCATGCAGACCACAGGTGGAGCGCGAATGCACAGGGAGTTCGGATGAAACGCAGCCTGATCCTGATGGCTCTGGTAGTGGCCGCCGTCGCTGGCGGCGGCTACTGGTACGTGCACGGCAAGTTGCCACAGCGCCAGGGCAAAGCGGCGCTGGCCGGCCTGCAGGCGCCGGTGAGCGTGCGCTTCGATAGCCGTGGGGTGCCGCACATCGAGGCGCGCAATGAGCCCGACCTGTACCGCGCGCTGGGCTATGTGCATGCCCAGGACCGGCTGTTCCAGATGGAGATCGTCCGGCGCCTGGCCCGGGGCGAGCTGGCCGAGGTGCTCGGCAGCCAGCTGGTGCCCACCGATACCCTGTTCCGCACCCTGCGCATCGGCGAACAGGCCGAGCGCATGGTCGAGCGCCAGGACAAGCAGGCGCCGGCCTGGCTGGCCCTGCAGGCGTACCTGGAGGGCATCAATGCCTGGCAGTCCAGCCATCCCAAGCCCATCGAGTTCGACCTGCTGGGCATCGAGGCGCGCCCCTTCACCGCCCAGGACACCCTGAGCGTTGCCGGCTACCTGGCCTACAGCTTTGCCGCCGCCTTTCGGACCGAGCCTGCGCTGACGTTCATTCGCGATCAGCTGGGCCACGAGTACCTGCACATCTTCGACCTCGACTGGCAGCCAGATGGCGCGTTGCAGCCCACCGCCCTGGCAGCCGGAGACTGGCGCGGGCTGGAGCAGCTGGCGCGGCTGAGCCATGCGGCGCTTGGCGAGGCGGGCGTGGCGCAGTTCGAAGGCAGCAATGCCTGGGCCGTGTCCGGCACCCGCACCCGAAGCGGCAAGCCGTTGCTGGCGGGCGACCCTCACATCGGCTTTGCCGTGCCGGCCGTCTGGTACGAGGCGCAGCTGAGCGCGCCGGGCTTCAACCTGTATGGCTACCACCAGGCGCTCAATCCCTTTGCCACCTTGGGGCACAACCGTGACTTCGGCTGGAGCCTGACCATGTTCCAGAACGACGACGTCGACCTGATCGCCGAACGCGTCAACCCCGACAATCCCGAGCAGGTGTGGGTCGATGGCCAGTGGCGGGACCTGGAGCGGGTCGAGCGACAGATCATGGTCAAGGGCCAGGCGCCTGTCACCATCACCCTGCGGCGCTCGCCCCATGGCCCGATCGTCAATCCGGTGATCGGCGCTACCGCCGGGCCAACGCCCATCGCCCTGTGGTGGGCGTTCCTGGAAACCGAGAACCCGATTCTCGACGGCTTCTACCAGGTCAACCGTGCCGACACGCTTGCCAGGATGCGCATGGCAGCGGCGAAGATCCAGGCACCGGGCCTGAACCTGGTCTGGGCCAACGCCGCTGGCGATATCGGCTGGTGGGCGGCGGCGCGACTGCCGATACGCCCTGCCGGCGTCAATCCGGCGTTCATCCTCGACGGCGCCAGCGACCAGGCGCACAAGAGCGGTTTCTATCCCTTCAGCGCCAACCCGCAGCAGGAAAATCCCGCCAGCGGATATATCGTCTCGGCCAATTTCCAGCCACCCGCGGCCATCCCCGTACCGGGCTACTACAACCTGCCCGACCGTGGCCGTTGGCTCGACCGGCAGTTGGCCAGTCCCGACATCCGCTGGGACGTTCAAGGCAGCCAGGCGCTGCAGCTCGATACAGCCACCGACTACGGCCCACGCACCCTGGCGCCCTTGCTCGGTACCCTGCGCGACATCGCCCGGAACGATCAGGAAACAAGGCTGGTCGAGCAGCTCGCCGCATGGCGTGGCGACTACCCGCTGGAATCGACCAGCGCCACGCTGTTCAACCAGTTCCTGTACGAGCTGGCCTACGGCGCCCTGCACGATGAACTGGGCGAGACCTGGTTTGGCGTGCTGATCAACACGCGCGACATCGATGCCGCCCTGCCCCGCCTGGCGGCAGATGCCGAGTCACCTTGGTGGAAGCGGCACGGCAGCAGCGAGCGCAGCGACCGCACCCAAGTGGTTCGCCAGGCCTGGCAACGCAGCCTGGCGCACTTGCGCGAAACCTTGGGCGACGACGCGTCGGCGTGGCAGTGGGGCAAGGCCCATACCTTGACCCACAACCACCCGCTGGGTGTGCAGAAACCGCTGAACCTGCTGTTCAATGTCGGGCCGTTCGCGGCCCCGGGCAGCCATGAAGTGCCCAACAACCTGTCGGCGAAGATCGGCCCGGCGTCCTGGCCGGTCACCTATGGGCCCTCCACTCGCCGCGTGATCGACTTCGCCGATGCCGGGCAGGCGCTGACCATCAACCCGGTCGGGCAAAGCGGCGTGTTGTTCGACCGTCACTATGGGGACCAGGCGCGCGATTACGCAGAAGGCCGGTACCACAGGGCAAGCATGGGCGCGAGCCCGGCCCGTATTGCCTTGCAGCTCGTGCCGACACGGTAGCACCCCGACAAATACCTGACAGACCTGAGAGGGTGCACCCGTATCGTCCTCTTTCCTGGTCCAGTGCCTGCCAAGCACTATCCGGACACAGGCGTCCCGGGGTTGCTTCACTTTCATCTCCATGAAAAAGCCGGCGCATGCGCCGGCTTTTCTTGGACATCGAGGTGAATCAGAACGCAGGCAGCACCGCGCCGCTGTACTTCTTCTCGATGAAGGCTTTCACCTCGGGGCTGGTCAGGGCCTTGGCCAATTTCTGGATGGCTTCGCTGTCCTTGTTGTCAGGACGGGCCACCAGGAAGTTCACGTAGGGCGAGTCGCTGCCTTCGATCACCAAGGCGTCCTTGGCCGGGTTCAGGCCAGCTTCCAGGGCGTAGTTGGTATTGATCATGTCCAGGTCGACCTGGTCCAGCACGCGCGGCAGCATGGCCGATTCCAGCTCGCGGAACTTGAGGTTCTTCGGGTTCTCGGCGATGTCCTTCGGCGTTGCCAGGGCGTTCTTCGGATCCTTCAGGGTAATCAGGCCAGCCTTCTGCAGCAGGATCAGGGCGCGGCCGCTGTTGCTGCCTTCGTTGGGGATGGCAACGGTGGCGCCGTCCTTGAGCTCGTCCAGGCTCTTGACCTTCTTCGAGTAGCCACCAAACGGCTCGACATGGACACCGATCACGGTTTCCAGGTGGGTGCCCTTGCCTTCGTTGAAGCTGCTCAGGTACGGCAGGGTCTGGAAGTAGTTGGCGTCCAGGCGCTTCTGGTCGACCTGCACGTTAGGC
>JAQZAY010000203.1 GCA_029239415.1 Pseudomonas sp.
CCGCGCTGCCCGTAGTGAAGCACCTCCGGGCCTTCGTGCATCTGCCGGCCAATGCCATGCCCACAGTATTCGCGCACCACGTTGTAGCCGGCGGCCTCGGCGTGGGCCTGGATGGCGTGGCCGACGTCGCCGAGGGTGGCGCCGGGACGGACTTGCTCGATGCCTTTCCACATGGCGTCGTAAGTCGTGTCGACCAGGCGGCGGGCGTCATCGTCGATCTTGCCGATGCAGTACATCTTCGAGGAGTCGGCAATGTAGCCGCCTTGTTCAAGGGTGATGTCCACGTTGACGATCGAACCTTCGGCGAGGAACTCGCTGGCGTTGGGCATGCCGTGGCAGACCACATGGTCGACCGATGTATTCAAGGAGTAGGGGAAACCGTACTGGCCCTTGCTGGCCGGTCGAGCCTTGAGCGTCTCGACGATGAAGGCATCGGCGCGGTCGTTGATCTGCAGGGTACTGACGCCGGCGCGGATAAAGCCGTCGAGGTCGGCGAACACCTGGGCCAGCAGTTGGCCGGCGCGGCGCATCAGTGCCAGTTGGGCGGCGTCCTTGATGATGACTTTGTTCACTGGATCAGCTCCTTGAGGCTGGCTTGCTCCTGACGCAACAGCTGGCGCAGCAGTTCCTGGTAGTTGGACTGGGGATTGAGCTCGGCGAGCATGCCGATACGGATCCAGAACTCGGCCTGGGCGTTGATCGAACGCGACAACACAGCGCTGGCGACGCGGATGTCCTCGTGCAGGTCGTCGGCAATCTTGACGATGCCCATGTGCTACTCCTGAATATATGAAACGTATCTGAATCATATACTCCTGCTGCTTTGGTGCGCTACCTCTTGGTGCGCTGGTCACCCAATCAGTGCAAGCCACCGCAGTCCGTGCAGGAGGGCGCCTTGTGCCGCGATCGGCCACTGCGGGCCCGATCGCGGGACAAGGCGCGCTCCTGCCCTGTTCGCGGTGAGGCTGGAAGAGTTGCCTGGCCTGACTCTTGCTGTGGCTTTGTCATCAAGGGCCGTCAACGCAGATGGCCCACCGTTCACGACAAAGGCGCCGTGTTGCCCCGCTTGCTTGCGCAAGCCGGGGCAGCCGGCGCCTTTGTCGTTCGTGCAGGCAGGAGATCGGCCGATGAGCAGCAGCCAGGTGCGCAGCGTTTGCCCGTATTGCGGGGTAGGGTGTGGCATTGTCATGACCGTGGAAGGCCAGAAGATCAGCAAGATCAGCGGCGACAAGCAGCACCCGAGCAATTTCGGGCGCCTGTGCACCAAGGGCCTTACCGCACACCTGCCGCTGGATGCGGGCGGACGCATGCAGCATGCTTTCGTGCGCCAGCAACACCCCGGCCAGACCGGGATGGATCACGCCATCGAACAGGCCGCCACGCGCCTGCGCGAGATCATCGACACCCACGGCTCCGATGCCGTGGCGCTCTACCTGTCCGGGCAAATGTCGCTCGAGGCCCAGTACCTGGCCAACAAGCTTGCCAAGGGCTTCATCCGCACCTGCCATGTCGAGTCCAATTCCCGCCTGTGCATGGCCAGCGCTGGCAGCGGCTACAAGCTGTCGCTGGGCGCCGACGGCCCGCCCGGTAGCTACCAGGACTTCGAGCATGCCGAGGTGTTCCTGGTCATCGGCGCGAACATGGCCGACTGTCATCCGATCCTCTTCCTGCGCCTGCTCGACCGGCTCAAGGCCGGCGCCCGGCTGATCGTCGTCGACCCGCGACGCAACGCCACGGCCGACAAGGCCGACCTGTTCCTGCAAGTGCGTCCTGGCAGCGACCTGGCGCTGCTCAACGGCCTGCTGCACCTGTTGCACCAGAACGGCCACACCGACGCCGACTTCATCGACCGGCACACCGAGGGCTGGGAGGCGATGCCCGAGTTCCTGGCCGACTACACCCCCGCGCGTGTCGCGGAACTGACAGGCCTTGCCGAAGCCGACATCCGCCAGGCCGCCGCCTGGATCGGTGAATCCAAGGACTGGATGAGCTGCTGGACCATGGGCCTGAACCAGAGCATCCACGGCACCTGGCACAGCAACGCCCTGTGCAACCTGCACCTGGCCACTGGCGCGATCTGCCGCCCCGGTAGCGGCCCGTTTTCCCTAACCGGCCAGCCCAATGCCATGGGGGGCCGCGAAATGGGGTACATGGGCCCAGGTTTGCCAGGGCAGCGATCGGCACTGGTGGACGACGACCGGGCCTTCGTCGAGCAGCAGTGGCGCCTGGCCCCGGGCAGCCTGCGCGCCGAAGGCGGCGAGGGCACCGTGGCGATGTTCGAGCAGATGGCCCAGGGACACATCAAGGCCTGCTGGATCATCTGCAGCAACCCGGTGGCCAGCGTCGCCAACCGCCAGCAGGTGATCGACGGCCTGCAGCGTGCCGAGCTGGTGATCACCCAGGACGCCTTCCTCGACACCGAGACCAACCGCTACGCCGACATCCTCTTGCCCGCCGCGTTGTGGGCCGAAGGCGAGGGCGTGATGATCAACAGCGAGCGCAACCTCACCCTGATGCCGCGTGCCGTGCCCGCGCCCGGCGAGAGTCTGCCCGACTGGCAGATCATCGCGCGCATTGCCTGCGCCATGGGCTACGCCGAGGCGTTCACCTATGCCGATGCCGAGGCAGTGTTCGACGAAATCCGCCAGTTTCACAACCCCGCCACCGGCTACGACCTGCGCGGTATCGACTACGCCCGGCTGCGCGAGAAACCGCGCCAGTGGCCTAGCGCCCCAAGCCGCGAGGATGACCGCAGCCCGCTGCGCTACCGCAACGACGGCCTCAGCCAGACCTTGCTGGAACACGACGGCCAGCGCCCCGCGCTGGCCTTCCCGACCTCCAATGGCCGCGCGCGCTTCTTCGCCCGTCCCTGGATGCCGCCGGCCGAGCTGCCCGATGATGATTTTCCCCTGGTGCTCAATACCGGCCGCGTGCAGCACCAGTGGCACACCCTGACCAAGACCGGCAAGGTGCCCTCGCTGAACAAGCTCGACCCCGGTCCCTTCGTCGAGATCCACCCCGACGACGCCGCCCGCCTGGGCATCGCCGAAAAGGACCAGGTGGCGATCCGCTCGCGCCGTGGCCAGGCCGTATTGCCGGCCAAGGTCAGCGCGCGGGTGCTGCCTGGCAACTGCTTTGCCCCGTTTCACTGGAACGATGTGTACGGCGAGCAATTGGCGATCAACGCCGTCACCTGCGACGCCGTCGACCCGCTATCGCTGCAGCCGGCCTTCAAGCACTGCGCCGTGGCCCTGAGCCGGGTCAGCGGCGAGCGTATCGCAACCCTTGAGCTTGCTCCAGAAACCGCAGTGATTGCTGCCCTGGACGCCCACCGTGTGCTCTGGGCTTCGCAGACTGGCAATGGCGAGGCGCTGGCCGAACGCTGTGCCGCACGCCTGCGCGACTGCGGTCTGGCGGTAGAGCTCAGCTGCATGGAGGCAGTCACCCCGCATCACTTGCAAGGCGCGGCCAGCGTGCTGTTGATCACCAGTACCTTTGGCGACGGCGAGGCACCAGACAGCGGCGCGGCGTTCTGGCAAGCCCTGCAGGCCGATGAGGCGAGCTGCGCCGACCTGCCCTACGCGGTACTGGCCCTGGGCGACTCCAGTTATGAGCAGTTCTGCGGCTTCGGCCGCCGTCTGGACCAGCGCCTGGCCGAGCTGGGCGGCCAGCGGCTGCTGCAGCGGGTCGACTGCGAACCGGACTATGACGAAGCCTTTGCCCAATGGCTGGATGCGCTGCTGCCCGCGCTTGGCCAGACAGCGGTCCCGACCGGCGCGCCAGGCCCGGTCAATGCGGCCCGCTACAGCAAGCACCAGCCCTGGCACGCGCCACTACTGGAAAACCGGCTGCTCAATGGTGCAGGCGCCAGCAAGGAAACACGCCAGCTGGTGTTCGACTTGAGCGGCAGTGATTTCACTTACGAAGCCGGCGATGCGCTCGGCGTCTGGCCGCGCAACTGCCCGGCCCTGGTGCAGGAGCTGCTTGGCCTGATGCAGCTCGACGGACAGTCACTCGTCCAGCTCGACGATCTGCCTGCGATGTCCCTGGCGGCGGCGCTGGAGTCGCATTTCGAAATCGCCCGCATCACCCACCAGCAGC
Organism: Pseudomonas sp.; assembly: GCA_029239415.1. The sequence continues at coordinate 4,102 of JAQZAY010000203.1, forward strand.
TCGAAGCCTTCAGCCAGCAGCCAGGCGGTGACGACCTGCACCGACTGCTGCAGCCCGGGCTCAAGGGCGAACTGAAGTCCTGGTTGTGGGGCCGGCAGCTGGCCGATGTGCTGCGCGAGTTTCCCCAGTCGCTGCCGCTGGCCTCCTGGCTCTCGCTGCTCAAGCCGCTGCAGCCGCGACTGTATTCGATCAGCTCCAGCCCCAAGGCGCACCCGCAGCAGGTGCACCTGACTGTCTCGACTGTGCGCTATGGCCAGCGCAAAGGGGTGTCCTCGACGTTTCTTGCCGACCGGGCGAGCGATGTGCGGGTGGCGATCTTCCCGCAGCCATCGAAGCACTTTCGTCTGCCCGAGGACGACAGCGTGCCGGTCATCATGGTCGGACCAGGGACCGGTGTCGCGCCGTTCCGGGCTTTCCTCGAAGAACGCGAGGCGCGAGGTGCCAGCGGGCGCAACTGGTTGTTCTTCGGTGAGCAGCGTGAGGGATGCGACTTTTATTACCGCGAGCAGCTGCAGGCCTGGCAGGCCAGCGGCCACCTGCGGCTGGATACGGCGTTTTCCCGGGATCAGGCGCAGAAGATCTATGTCCAGCAGCGTATGCTCGAACAAGGCGCGCAGCTCTGGCAGTGGCTGGAGGAGGGCGCGTACTTCTACGTGTGTGGCGACGCAGAGCGCATGGCCAAGGACGTCGACGCGGCGCTGCGGCAGGTGGTGGCCGAGCAGGGCGGGATGAGCGACGAGGCCGCAGCCGCCTATGTCGCCGAGCTTGGCAAGGCCAAGCGCTACAGGCGCGATGTCTATTGAAAAATGCCCCAAGTCAGGGAGCGGTGCACCACGATGGTACGACTCCATGGATTGTGCTCGTGGAACCAGGGTCCAGTTCGAACAGGCCCGGCCTTAGACCTGAGGGCGGAACCGCAGCGAAGAGGCCGGTACTGACACAGCAGTGGCTCCCAGGGCCTGCACGCTGAACTGGAGTTGGCACGCTACCTGCTTTGAACACTCCACAACGGCCCCGCCGGTCAACGTCGATCGACACCCGGGCCCATAACATGATGAACACCAGGCAAAGGCGCCTGGAGCTTCGGCTCCAGGCGTTTTTTTTTGCACCCGTGATCGAGGACCGTCCATGAACGCAATCGCCAAAGGCCTGCAGCGCCAGAAACTGATCATCGTCGGCAACGGCATGGTCGGCCATCACTGCGTCGAACAACTGATCGAGCGCGGCGCCCTGGCGCGCTTCGAGCTGCGCGTCTTCGGCGAGGAACGCCAGCGCGCCTACGACCGCGTGCACCTGTCCGAATACTTCGGCGGCAGCGACGCCGAGGCCCTGGCCATGTGCGACCCCGCGTTCTACGACGCCAATGGCGTGCACCTGCACCTGGGCGAGGCCGTGCTGGAAATCGACCGCGAGCGCCGCGAAGTCGTCACCCCGCAAGGCCGCTACGCCTACGACCAGTTGATCCTGGCCACCGGTTCGTACCCCTTCGTGCCGCCGATCGAAGGCTCCAGCGGCAACGCCCGCCTGGTCTACCGCACCCTCGACGACCTCGATGGCATCCGCGCCGCGGCCAGCGATGCCCGCCGCGGCGTGGTGGTCGGCGGCGGCCTGCTGGGCCTGGAAGCGGCCAACGCGCTCAAGTCCCTTGGTCTCGAAGCCCACGTGGTGGAATTCGCCCCGCGGCTGATGCCGGTGCAACTGGACGGCGAAGGCGGCGCTGCCCTGCGCGCGCAGATCGAAGCCTTGGGCGTGGGCGTGCACCTGTCGCGCGCCACCGAGTCGATCAGCGCTGGCGAAGCGTACCGCTACCGAATGAACTTCGACGGCGGCGAGCACCTGGAAACCGACCTGATCGTGTTCTCCGCCGGCATCCGTCCGCAGGATACCCTGGGCCGCAGCAGCGGCCTCGAAATCGCCGCCCGTGGCGGCGTGGTGATCGACGGCCAATGCCGCACCAGCGACGGGCACATCTACGCCATTGGCGAATGCGCCTCCTGGAACGGCAGCGTGTTCGGCCTGGTCGCGCCCGGCTACAGCATGGCCCGCAACCTCGCTGCCTTGTTGATGGGCGAGACGGCCACGGCCTTCACCGGCGCCGACATGTCGACCAAGCTCAAGCTGCTCGGCGTCGACGTCGGCTCCATTGGCGATGCCCACGGCGCCACGCCCGGCTCGCGCAGCTACCGCTTCATCGACGAAGCGAACGCTGCCTACCGCCGTCTGGTGGTCGATGCCAGCGGCAAGCGCGTGCTCGGCGCGGTACTGGTCGGCGACAACAGCTACTACGACACCCTGCTGCAATACGCGCAGAACGGCATCAAGCTGCCGGCCGACCCCGCCGCGCTGATCCTGCCCCAGGGCGGCGGCGCTCCTGCCCTCGGCGCCGATGCGCTGCCCGACAGCGCGACCATCTGCTCGTGCCACAACGTCAGCAAGGGCGCGGTCTGCGCCGCCATCGACAGCGGCTGCTCGGACCTTGCCGCGGTCAAGGGCTGCACCAAGGCCGCCAGCGGCTGCGGTGGCTGCGCGGCCTTGCTCAAGCAGGTCTTCGAGCACGAGCTGACCGCCCGCGGGGTCACCGTCGACAAGAGCCTGTGCGAGCACTTTGCCTACACCCGCCAGGAGCTTTACGCCCTGGTACGCGTCGAAGGCATCCAGACCTTCGCCGAACTGCTGGGCCGCCACGGCAAGGGCCATGTCGGCTGCGACATCTGCAAGCCCACCGTTGGCAATATCCTCGCCTCCTGCTGGAACCAGCCGGTCATGGA